>NZ_CP059217.1:0-227208 GCF_014252355.1 Blattabacterium cuenoti | reverse complement strand
TTAGCTTTTTTTTTTCTAATTCTGTATATATATCTGTTTTTGTTTTATCTATATCTGTTTTTGTTTTATCTATATCTGTTTTTGTTTTATCTATATCTGTTTTTGTTTTATCTATATCTGTTTTTGTTTTATCTATATCTGTTTTATCTAAATCTTGTTTAACATCTTTTTTATTTTTATTAAAAATTTTAAAAGATGTATCATTTGTATGTTGATTTTTATTATTATTAGAAGATGCTATATTAAAATTATACACAATTCCTGCAGAATGTCTCCAAAAATTTAAATAATCTTTTACAACTGGTTTAGTATTTGAAAATACATGATTATATTCACTTTGTATATTTAATCCTATATTTGGTAATATCCAAAAATTCATACCAATACCACCATCTAATAATATAAAATTATTTTTATTTTCAAGAAATGTTTTTTGTTTAGAAATAATTAATTGATGATTATCATAATTAAAAAAATGGTAACCTATTCCTAATTTTAAATATGGGTCAAGTCGTGCATTTTTATATATATGATAATTAATTCCAGGAATAATTTTATAAAAATGACCATCGCTAGTATTCCACTTATTATTTTCTGTTATTCCAAACGAAGAATCTAGATATAGATCTACTTGTTTTGTAATTTGTTTTACTAATTTGATATTATGAAAAGGTAATAAAAGATTATTATTACTTTTTATAAAAAATTTTTTAAATGGAGAATTAATGGGTGGATAATTTAAATCATCTACTCCAAGTTGAATAACCCATTTATTGTGAGATCTTGTATTTTTATTAAAAGATTGAGATTGAGAATAAATTCTATTATTAAATGAACAAAATAAAAATATCCATAAAATAAAAAAACATGTTCTGTTTTTCATAAAATAATTTTCTTAAAAATTTAACAAACAAATATAAAATATATAATATATTATTTCAAATTATTAAAAATATTATTATATTTTTTTTCTAAGCCAATCTCTTTTTTTAATAATTTCACGTTTATCATATATTTTTTTTCCTTTTGCTATAAAAATTTTTAATTTTGCATATCCTGTTTTACTAAAAAATAATTTAAAAGGAATTATAGTTAATTCTGAATTTTTTAGTTTTTTTTGTATTCTATTTAGTTCATGCTTAGTTAACAATAATTTTCTTTTTCTATTATTTTCATATTGATATGTATTTTGATTACTAGTTTGATATTTTTCTATATATATATTAATAGAATATAATTCATGATTTATAATTTTACAAAAACTATCTGTGATATTTACTTTATTTTTTCTGATAGATTTAACTTCTGCTCCAAAAAGTTTAATTCCAGCTATGTATTCTTCTAATAAGTAATAATAAAATTTAGCTTTTTTATTTATCATATCATCTATATATAATTGAAAAATATAATTCATGATTTATAATTTTGCAAATAAATAATTTTTTATACTGACTTTATTTTTTTTGCTATTAGTTTGTTGCTTCAACATAATCATATGCTTCAACATTATAATAAAATATCATTTTTATATTATATAATTTATTATTTTTGTTATTAAAAATTTACTTATTAAAGTAGTAGTAGTATGTATATAAATGCTAAAAAAAAACATTATTTGACGGATCTATGTTCTCAAGTAAGAAGAGATATATTACGTATGGTTAATGATGCAAATTCTGGACATCCAGGTGGGGCATTAGGATGCACAGAATATTTAGTAGCATTGTATCATGAAATAATGTTTTTTAATTCAAAAAAGTTTACAATGAGTGGTCATAATGAAGATTTATTTTTTTTATCTAATGGACATATTTCTCCAGTATATTATAGTGTATTAGCTCGTTCAGGATTTTTTTCTATTCAAGAACTTGCTACTTTTAGAAAATTAAATTCTCGTTTACAAGGGCATCCATCTAGTCATGATGGCCTTCCAGGAATTAGAATATCTTCAGGATCCTTAGGTCAAGGAATGTCAGTGGCTATTGGAGCTGCATTATCTAAAAAATTAGATAAAAATGATAATAAACTTGTTTATAGTTTACATGGAGATGGAGAATTAAATGAAGGACAAATGTGGGAATCTATTTTATATGCAGGATCTAAAAAAATAGATAATTATATAGCTACGATAGATTATAATGGCCAACAAATAGATGGAACAACTGATGATGTACTGCCTTTAGGAAATTTAAAAAAAAAATTTGAGTCATTTGATTGGATAGTGTTAGAAGAATATGAAGGTAATAATATTGAAAAAGTTATTAATATTTTAAAACAAGCTAAATATCAAACTAACAAAAGATTTCCTATTTTAATTATCCTTCATACTAAAATGGGATATGGAGTTGATTTTATGGTTGGCAATAATATATGGCATGGAAAACCAGTAAATAAAGAAGAATTAAAAAAAGCACTAAATCAAATTCCTGAAACATTAGGAGATTATCCAATAATATAATACTACACTTTTATTAAAAAAAATCAATAATCAATTAATTAATTGTTATATATATGCAAATACAGTATGAAAATCAAGGATTCAAAGAAACTAGAGCTGGATTTGGAAAAGCGTTAGTATTTTTAGGTCAAAATAATAATAAAATAGTTGCATTATGTGCAGATTTAACTAGTTCTTTATCAATGAAAACATTTGCTAAAAAATTTCCTAATCGATTTTTTCAAATAGGTATAGCAGAAGCAAATATGATTGGCATTGCTGCTGGATTAAGTATTGGAGATTATATTCCTTTTACAGGTACATTTGCGAATTTTGCAACATCTCGTGTATATGATCAAATTCGTCAATCTATTGCATATTCTAAAAAAAATGTTAAAATATGTGCTTCACATTCTGGATTAACTTTAGGAGAAGACGGTGCAACACATCAAAGTTTAGAAGATATTGGAATGATGAAAATGTTACCTGGTATGACGGTTATTAATACTTGTGATTATAATCAAACTTATGCTGCAACTATAGCTATATCAAAACATATAGGCCCTGTATATTTACGTTTTGGAAGACCAGCAGTAGCGAATTTTACTAATATCAATCAACCATTTCAAATTGGAAAAGCTTTAATTTTAAAAGAAGGAAAAGATATCACTATTGTATGTACAGGACATTTAGTGTGGGAATGTTTGGAAGCCGCAAAAATATTAGACAAGACTATGAACATTAGTTGTGAAATAATAAATGTACATACAATTAAACCTTTAGATCAACAAACTATTCTTAATTCTATAAGAAAAACAAAATGCATTGTGACTGCAGAAGAACATAATTATTGGGGGGGGTTAGGCGAAAGTATTTCTAGAATTATTATGACCAATCATCAAAATAATACTACTATACAAAGTATAATTGCTGTAAACGATACATTTGGAGAAAGTGGAAAACCAATGGAACTTTTAAAAAAATATCATTTAGATAAAGAAGCAGTTATACATCATGTAAAAATGATAATTGAAAAAAAATTAGTTAAAAAATAAATTCCACTTATCATCATATTAAATCAAATATTATGTATTCTGCTTGCAATATTCAAATTAAAAAAGAAAATAATAATTTATCAGGAGATATTATAATTAGTGGATCTAAAAGTATTTCTAATCGTTTATTAATTTTGAAAGCTATATATCCAAATGATATTTATATTAAAAATTTATCTAATTGTGAAGACACAAAATTATTAGAAAATAGTTTATTAAGTT
Organism: Blattabacterium cuenoti; assembly: GCF_014252355.1. Lineage (GTDB taxonomy): Bacteria > Bacteroidota > Bacteroidia > Flavobacteriales > Blattabacteriaceae > Blattabacterium > Blattabacterium cuenoti_AD. The sequence continues at coordinate 223,494 of NZ_CP059217.1, read as the reverse complement.
CTTCTAATATATTAGATATTAATCATGCTGGAACTGCTATGCGATTTTTAACATCTTACTTATCTATTATAGATAAAAGAGAAGTGATTTTAACGGGATCAAAAAGAATGAAAGAAAGACCCATATATATATTAGTAAACGCATTAAATAAACTTGGAGCTAAAATTACTTATTTAGAAAAAATTGGATATCCTCCAATTAAAATATTTGGAAAAAAAATATTAGGAGGAGAAATAGAGGTGAATGCAACTATAAGTAGTCAATATATTAGTGCTCTTATGTTAATTGCAAGTAAATTTGATAATGGCTTAAAAATTATTTTAAAAGATAAAATTACATCTATTCCATATATTAATATGACTTTTCATTTATTAAATCAAATAGGTATTAAAATATTATGGAATAGTAATTTTATTCAAATTTATCCAGGTAAAAAACAAATAATAAAATATTTTTATATTGAATCTGATTGGAGTTCTGCATCTTATTATTATTCTATGGCTGCTTTATCAAAAAACGTAAAATTAACTTTAAAATCTTATACTAAAGATAGTATTCAAGGAGATAAAGAAGTATGTTATATATATAAAAAATATTTTGGAATATCAACAATTTTTAGTAAAAAAACAATAATGTTACAAAAATCATCTATTAATTTTGTTTTACCTAAATTTATTCATTTAGATTTGAATAAAACACCAGATATAGCACAAACAATTGCTGTTACTTGTTCTTGTTTAAGAATAAAATGTTTATTAAATGGATTAGAAACTCTTAAAATTAAAGAAACAGATAGATTACAAGCGTTAAAACATGAGTTATATAAATTTGGTATTAAAATTAATATTACAAATTCTAGTTTAGAAATATTAGATTTTTTTTCTATTTCAAACAATAAGGATTATCAAGTAAATACGTATCAAGATCATAGAATGGCAATGGCATTTTCTGCATTTAGTTTATTTTTTCCAATTAATATATTAAAATCCAATGTAGTAGAAAAGTCATATCCTTTATTTTGGAAAGATTTATATAAATTAGGATTTGTAATTCAATCAATTTAATAATATATTAACATTGAATCAATTATATATTTGATATTAAATATAAAAAAATTAAATTTACATTTTGGCCCATTCGTCTATTGGTTAGGACATCAGGTTTTCATCCTGAAAAGAGGGGTTCGATTCCCCTATGGGCTATAAAATATTATTTTTATTATGGGATCTTTAAAAAGACTTAGACAAAATAAAACTAGACGTATTAGAAATAAATATATATATAAAAGTACAAAAACAGCTATTAAAAAATTGTTAAAAAATAAAACTAAATATTCAAACGTTATTTCTATGATAGATAAATTAGTAAAAAAAAATATTATACATGTTAATAAAGCATCTAGATTAAAAAATAAATTAAAAAATTATATATCATCGTTGTCTTAATATTAATTAATATAATTAATATTGATGTTGATATTACAACATAAATAGATTATTCACATGTAATAAAAATATGAAATATTATTTACCTATTGGAATATTGGATTCTGGAATTGGGGGTCTTGTTATTGCTAAAGAAATTATCAATTATATGCCTAATGAAAGATTATTTTATTTTGGAGATACAAAAAATATGCCTTATGGAAATAAATCTAAACATTTTATTCGTGATTATTCTATGAGAATAGTGTCTTTTTTATTTAAACATCAATGTAAAGCTATAGTAATAGCATGTAATTCAATTGTATCTAATGCTTTGGATCATATACAAGAAAAATTTTGTAAAAAACTAATATTATTTAATGTTATAGATCCAGTAGTAAAAAATAGAATATTTTTTTCATATAACAAAATTGGCATTTGTGCAACACATGCAACAATCAAATCACAATATTATCAAAATAAAATGAAAAAAAATTTTCCTAATTTAACTATTAGTACAAAATCTATGCCATTGTTAGCTAATTTTATTGAAAATGGGATCAAAAAACATGAGTTAAATTCTATCATTTATGATAATTTTAATTCATTTATAAAAAATATAGATATATTATTACTAGCTTGTACACATTATCTGTTTTTAACAAATGCAATACAAAATATATTTCAAACAAATATTCGCATTATTGAAATACAGAAAATAGTAGTTCAAGAAATCATAACAAGATTATATAATCAAAATTTATTAAATCCTTTTCCTATAAATAATAATCATATTATTTTTTATACTTCTGATTTCATTTCTCCTATTTTTTATGCAAAAGTTCAATCAATTTTTAAAAACAATTTTATTTTCAAAAAAATTAATTTTTAATTTATTATAAAGATCTAATTTGTGCATCAATCACTGAAAAAGTAGAAAGATTTACTATTTCTTCTATATTAGATTTCATGTGCATAATATATACTGGTTTTTTCATTCCTAATAAAACTGGACCAATTGTTTTTATTTTTTCTAATCCAATGAAAAATTTATAGGTTAAATTTCCTGATTCAATATTAGGAAAAATAAAAATATTTTCCTTATTATTAACTATTTTAGAACATGTTAAATTATTATCAACTATATTATTATTGAACGATAAATTTGTCTGTAATTCTCTATTTATAACTACTAAATTTGGATATTTTTTATGTAAAAACTCTACAGTTTGAGATATTTTATTTGTTTTATATAAAAAATTATTAAAAGATAATATTGCTATACATGGTTCTATATCAAAATATTTTACTACTTGAGCTGTCATAATAGCAATTCTAGCTAATTCTATTTTAGTAGGATTTTTGATAACTGCAATATCTGCTAAAAATATAGGTCCATTTTTAGTTAATAAAATTATCAATCCAGCAGTTTTTTTACATAAATTATTTGTACCAATTATTTTTAACATTGGTTCTAAACTAGATAAAAATGGATTAGAATATCCAGTAATTACAATATCTGCTTCTCCTTGATCAACCAACATTGCCCCAAAATAATCACTATTTTGTAGAATATTATATGCATTAGATTGAATGATATTTTTTTTTAAAAAAATTTCAACATAATCTTTGACTTTTTGATCATTTTTTTTAGGATCAAAAATAATAGGATTTATTTTTAGATTATGTTTATGAATTAATGTTTTAATTTTATTTTTATTTCCTAAAACAATTGTTGAATTTAATATTATTCCTTTTTCTTGTAATATTTGAATAGATTTTAAAATATTATATTCTTCTCCATTGCAAAACACGATTTTTTTTGGATTAGATTGAGCTCTTTTTTGAATCATTCTAATAAGTTTATTCTCATATTCCATTCTATCTAATAATATTTCTCTATATTCATTCCAATTTATAATTGGAGTTCTTGCAACTCCACTATCCATAGCTGCTTTAGCTACAGCAGGAGCTACTCGAGTAATTAAACGATTATCAAAAGGTTTTGGAATTATATAATCTTTTCCAAATGAAATATTCTTTTTATTATAAATGATATTTACTTGTTCTGGAACTGGTTCTTTAGCCAAAGATGCTATAGCATAAACAGCTGCTAATTTCATTTCGTCATTTATAATAGTTGCTCTAACATCGAGTGCTCCTCGAAAAATATATGGAAATCCTAATACGTTATTGACTTGATTAGGATAATCACTTCTTCCTGTGGCTATAATAACATCAGATCTAGCTTCTATTGCTAAATTATAATCAATTTCAGGATCTGGATTAGCCATAGCAAATACTATAGGATTTTTTGACATACTTTTTAACATTTTTGTAGTCAATACTCCTCCTATAGATAACCCAATAAATACATCAGAATGTTTAATAGCTTCAGATAAATTTTGTAATTTAGTATTTACAGCAAATTCTTTTTTTTCTTTAGTTAAATCCTTTCTTGAAATATGTAGTAATCCCTTGCTATCAAACATCATAATATTTTCTGGTTTAACTCCTAATTGTTTATATAATCTTGTACAAGAAATAGCTGCAGATCCTGCTCCATTGACTATCATTTTAATTTTTGTAATATTTTTTTTTACATAATTTAAAGCATTAAGTAAAGCAGCCCCAGAAATAATAGCAGTTCCATGTTGATCATCATGCATAACTGGAATATCTAATTCAAATTTTAATCTTTTTTCTATTTCAAAAGCTTCTGGAGATTTAATATCTTCTAAATTAATTCCTCCAAAAGTTGGAGCTATAGCTTTAACTATTTCAATAAATTTATTGGGATCAGATTCATTAATTTCTATATCAAATACATCTATACCTGAAAAAATTTTAAATAAAAGGGCTTTACCTTCCATTACTGGTTTTGAGGCTAAAGCTCCTATATTCCCAAGACCTAAGACTGCTGATCCATTAGTAATAACTGCTACTAAATTACCTTTAGAAGTATATTTATATACTCTATTATAAGATCGATAAATTTCTTTACATGGTTCTGCTACTCCTGGAGAATAAGCTAAAGATAAATCTCTTTGACTTCTATAATTTTTAGTAGGAGATATTTGTATTTTTCCAGTTGGAAATTTACTATGATAATTTAAAGCTTCATCTCTAAGATTTTTTATTTTTTTTTCCATAACATAAGGAATAATAATTGTGAAAATGAATCAAAATATATTATTCATTCCAAAATATATCTTTTTCAAAAAAATATTTTGTTTTATTAGATGTCCATCTAATCATTAATTTATAATTTCCTTTTTTCAAAATATTACATGGAATAAATATTGTTTTTTTTTTGTTACAAACAATTTCAAAATTGTGTTTAACATCCATGTTTTTAGATGAATAACGTAATAAAGTATAAGTTCCAAAGATATTATTTTTAATTTTTGGAAAAATTATATATATACCAGAAGTATACATTAGTATTTTAATATTACCTGAAAGAAACAATAAATTTTGTTTTTCATTTATAATTTCTTGATACCGCATTTCTTCTTCATAATATCTATTGGATATAAGTTCACTTTCTTTATGAGGAAAAAAAAATGTTATATAAATAATAAAACAAATAAAAAGAGATAAAGATGATATAATTATTATTTCTAAATTGAATTTAATTTTCATAAATAATTCAAATGAATAAAAATATAAACAATCATTTGTAATGTTTTAAACACGATTCCAATTAATAATTTTTTTACCTTCTGGAGATTTTCCACTATTACGACTACTAATATTATTTTTATTTGTATTTATAAAATATACATAACTAGATATTTTTTGAATATCATTACCTTTTAATTCTCCAGTTTTTCCAAATGCTCTCATAGTAGGATTATTTTGACTCCCATTCCATACAATAGAAAATATATTTTTGAAAAGGTCTTTTTCTATTATATTTATCCAATAATCATCTGTTAAATTTGGACCAATATTTCCACTACCATCATTATTATGACAAGTAGCACAATTTTCTTGAAAAAGAGCTTTTCCACTATTAATTAAATTATTATTAAATGCAGCATTTTTAATAGTTATTTGTGGCATATTTTTTTCAAATATTTCGATGTCTTTTAATTGCTGTTTATGTGCTATTTTATATTCTTTGTATGGATTAGAAAAATCAGTAAATAAATCAGCACACAAATAAATTACAGAAATTACAATTGTTACAATAAATAGATGAACCCACCATATTGGTAATTTATTATCCAATTCTATAATATCATCAAATCCATGATTAATTTTTTTTACATTTTCAATCTTTGTTGGATAAATAAAAAATTTATATAATCTATAAAAGTAATTTCCTTCATTTTCATCAAGTATATTTTGTTTTTCTCTTTCAGTTAATGATTTTAATTGTTTTCTATAAATTAATTCATTGATAAAATCTAATACAAATAATAATATAATTATAACAAAAAAAAATAGTATAGATATTGGATGATATATTAAAGTTCTATTTTCTATTCCTAGAATAATATAAAATATAAAAATAATAATTGATAAAATAATAGGAATAATAATAAAAAAAGGGACTTTCGTTCTTCTCATATACATTGAAATTTATTATAATAAATTTATTCTAAAGGCAAAGATTTTATTTTTTCATAATATTTTTTAGATTTGAAACAGGTAAAAAACAAAATAAAAAAAAAACATATCAAAAATATAATTAACATAATGGATTGAAATATGCCAATATATTTTTCAGAAAAAATAATTTTTTTATAAAATGTTATCATTATTTATTCATAATTATTTATTTATTTTAATATCAATACCTAATCTTTGAAGATAAGATATAATAGCAATGACTTCTCTTTGTTCTAAAGGAATAAATTTATTTTTATATATTTTTTTTTGAATGTCCATTTCCATTTTTAATTTTGGATTTTCCTTATAAATATCAAAAACAATTTTGTTTGCTTGTATATCCATATTGTGATTAAAATTTTTTATACTATCTGAAGTATACGGTACTCCAAGTTTAATCATTGCTTGAAGTTTTTTCTTTGTATTCGACCTATTTAATTTATTATATACTAGCCAAGGATATCTTGGCATAATAGAACCAGGTGAAGTAGACCGAGGATTATTTAGATGATTAAAATGCCACGAATTTGGATTTTTACCTCCTTCTCTAGCTAAATCTGGACCTGTACGTTTAGATCCCCAAAGAAAAGGATGATCATAAATAAATTCTCCAGCTTTTGAATATTCTCCATAACGAACTACTTCATCTCTAAATGGTCGAACTTGAGCACTATGACAAGAATTACAACCTTCTCTTACGAATAAATCTCTACCTTCTAATTCTAAAGCTGTATAAGGCTTGATATTGTTAATAGTAGGAATATTTGATTTTATAACTAAAGATGGAATAATTTCTATTATTCCTCCTATAGCAACTGCTATAAAAGAAATAATAGTAAATTGTATAGGTTGTGTTTCCAATTTTCCATGAAATGTTTCATTATAATTTACTTTATATGAATCAATTACTTGAAAAGATTCATTGTTGATAAATTTTCCTTTTTGAATAGTTTTATATATATTATATAACATCATAATAAAACCTAAAATATAAATTACTCCACCTATCAATCTTGCTTTATAAAAAGGTAAAATATATAATACAGTATCTAAAAATTTTTTATATGTTAACGTTCCATCAGGATTAAATGATTTCCACATATTAGCTTGCAAAATAGATCCCAAATAAAGAGGAAAAATGTATAATATTAATCCTATTAATCCAAATATAAAATGTAAATTTATTAATTTCTTGGAATACAATTGATTACTACCCCATAATTGTTTCGTTAACCAATAAATCATTCCAAAAGCCATAAATCCATTCCATCCTAATGTTCCTAAATGAACATGAGCAATTATCCAATCTGTAAAATGCGCAATAGAATTTAATGTTTTAGTAGCTAACATTGGACCTTCAAAAGTCGCCATTCCATAACATACAATGCCTACCAAAAAAAATTTTAAAATAGGATCTTTTTTAACTTTAGCCCAATCTCCTTTTAAAGTCAATAATCCATTTAACATTCCTCCCCAAGAAGGTGCAATTAACATAATAGAAAAAATAGTTCCTAACATTTGTGCCCAATTTGGTAATGAAGTATACATAAGATGATGTGGTCCTGCCCATATATATATAAATATTAAAGACCAAAAATGTATAATAGATAATTTATAAGAAAAAACAGGTTGATTAGACGCTTTAGGAACAAAATAATACATTAATCCTAATATTGGAGTAGTTAATATAAATGCTACAGCATTGTGCCCATACCACCACTGCATTAATGCATCTTGAACTCCTGCATATATAGAATAACTTTTAAAAGATAATAATTCAATAGGTAATTCAAGATTATTAAAAACATGTAACATAGCAACAGCTACCCAAGTTCCTAAAAAAAACCATATACTAACATATAAATGTTTAATTTTTCTATTAAAAATAGTACCAATCATATTAATACCATACACCAACCAAATAATAAAAATTAATATATCGATTGGCCATTCATGTTCAGAATATTCTTTACTAGTATTAATTCCTAATAAAAAAGTTACCCAAGATGACAAAATAAAAATTTGCCATCCAAAAAAATGTATCCAACTCAGATAATCGCTATAAATTCTAGTTTTTAATAATCTTTGTATCGAATAATAAGATCCAGTAAAAATAACATTACCAATAAAAGCAAATATAGCTGTTGTAGTATGTAGCATTCTCCAACGGCCAAAACCCATTACTCCTTGAGAATGTTGTAATTTATTCCCTAACAAAACTTCCGGAATTGTTGGCATAATTAATAATAAGGCAATAAATAATCCTGCTAATAACCCAATAAATCCCCAAAATATAGTAGCATATAAAAATGCTTTTACAATTATATTATTATAATAATATGTTTTAAATTTCATAATAATACTTTATTTGTTTTTATGTATTTTTCTATCATTTATTAATATTCTTATTCGTGGAGATTCACAATCGTCAAATTGTCCTGAATAAAGACTAATTAAAAATATTATAAGAAATAAAATACTAAATAAAATACTGGCAAATATCATGATAATTAAGATACCCATTTGATTATATAAATTTTTTTGAAATTATCCAAGTTGAAATTAAAGAAAATAATATAACTGAAAAAGAACTACAAGGCATTAAAATAGCTGATATAAAAGGAGTTAATTTTCCTGTTATTGCAAAAATAAATCCTAATAAATTATAAAATAAACTTATTAATAAATTACAACCGACCAATTTAACAGATATTTTTGATAATTGTAAAAATAGAGGAAGATATCTTAAATAATTAGATTTAATGAAAGCATCACAGTTAGGAAAAAAATTAGTAATTTTTTCTGATAAAGCTAAACCTATATCACTTTTTTTCAAAGCTGCAGAATCATTAATTCCATCTCCAATCATCATAACTATTTTTCCAATTTTTTGAGTATTAGTAATATATTTTAATTTATCTTCTGGAGTTTGATTAAAATAAATTTTAATTTTTTTTGGTAAAATAGATTGTAAATATTTTTTTTCTAATTGATTGTTATCACCAGATAATATAATAATATCATAATTTGTTAATTTTTTAAAAAGTTGTTTAATTCCTTGTCTATAATTATTTTTAATTACAAAATAACCAATTATATTACTATCTATAGAAATACATACAGTAGAACCTTGATGATTATTCATTGATAAATTTAAAAATTTTGGAGACCCAATTTTTACAAATATTTTGTTATTAATTAATCCTCTTATTCCCATTCCTATGATTTCTTTAAAATAAGAAACTGAATAATACTTTTTAATATTTTTTATAGATAATTCTGTTAATATCATTTGACTTAAAGGATGATGAGAATGGATAAGTAAAGAAGAAATAATGAGTTTGTCTTGAAATGATAATTTGTTTCCAATAAAAAAAATATTTTTTTTATTTAAATCTGTTATAGTTCCAGTTTTATCAAAAATCAAAGTATTAATTGTGGATAATTTTTCCATTATACAAATATCTTTTATATAAAAACCTTTTTTAGATAAAAAATTAATCATATTTCCAAATATAAATGGAGCAGAAAGAGATATTCCACAAGGACAAGCAACAATTAATACTGAAATAGTAGTTTGTAAAATTTTGGATGAATCTATACAAAACCAGTAAATTCCTGTCATAATGGAAATAAGTAAAATAAATGGAGTAAAATATTGTATTAATTTATTAGATATAGAATTTATATATAATAAATTATTAGATTTTACTTGTTTATTCCATAATAAACTTATATAACTTTGATCTATATGTTTTATAACTTTTACAAAAATAGAACTTCCTTTTTGTTTAGATCCGGCATAAATACGATCTCCTATTTTTTTTTTAATTATATATGATTCTCCTGTAATAAAACTATTATCTAAAAGAGCTATTCCTTTTACTAAAATCGAATCAGCTGGAATAATTTCTTCATTTCTAATAATAATTATATCTTTGATCTTTAACTCATAAAGTATAATTTTTTCTTCTTCTCCATGTTGATTAATTTTAGACACATATATTGGATAATATTGTTTATAATCTTTAAATAAGAAAATTTTTTTATGAGTATTAATTTGGATAATTTTACTAATTAATAAAAAAAAATAAAAACCAGCAAGACTATCAAAATATCCATATCCTATATCAAACAATATTTCATAAAAACTCCATAAAAACAATGTTAATATTCCAATACTAATAGGCAAATCTATATTGATTAAATGATTTTTTAATCCTAAAAAAGCGTATTTAATATGATCAAAAATAGATAATATAATTATAGGAATAGAAAGACAAAATATAACATAACGAAAAACATTTCTATTACATACAAACCATGCATCTTCTATACTTGCACCTAAATATTCTGGAATCGATAATAACATAATATTTCCAAAACAAAAAAAACTAATAGCTAGTTTCGCTATTAGTTGTCTATCAATTTTATGTTGATTATATTGTATTTTATTATTAATTTGAATATAAGGTGGATAACCAATGTTTTTTAGAAATCTAGCTAACTCACTGAGTTGGAATTTATCGTTATAAAATATTACACTTAATTGTTTACTTGTAAAAGTAACAGTTGATTTTAAAATATATTTATGAATATTAGATAAATTTTCCAAGTATAAAATACAAGATATACATTTAATAGAAGGAATAAAAAAACGAATTGCAGTAATATTTCCCTCTTTAAAATCAATAATTTGTTTTTTTATTTTTTCATCATCTAAATAATTAAAATCTTGATTATTGTTGTGATTATAATACATTTATTTACTTATTAATATATTGTTTATATTCTTCTAAAGACATTAATTTATTATATTCTTTTATATCCAATATTTTAATTTTAAGTATCCATCCCTTATTATAAGGATCTTTATTTACTAAATCAGGAGATAATAAGACATTATTATTAATATCAATAATTTTTCCAGATACTGGCATAAAAAGATCAGATACAGTTTTTACTGCTTCTATGGATCCAAAAATTTCTCCTGCTTTTATATTTTGATCTGAAATAATTTTTTTATCGATATCTAAATAAATTATATCTCCTAATTCTTTTTGTGCAAATAAACTTATACCAATATAAGCATATAATGATTCTTGTTCTATTAATTTAATCCATTCATGATTTTTGCTATATTTTATAATTTCTTTCATAAAAAAAATAGTTGTTGTTATAATCTATTATAAAATTATATGTTTAATTGAAAATAATGAATTATTGAATTATATAAAAAATCATTATATTGTTTTTTCTTCATTATATTTTTTATTACAGAATGATGTGAGTAATTATGTTTAAGTTTAACTTTGACACTATACAAAAAAGAATTTTTTATGATAGTACTACTCCTATAGAATTATATCTTAAATTAAGAGATATTTTTCCGAAAACTTCATTATTAGAAATCACTGAACAACCGAATATAGTATCGTCTATTTTTTGTATTAATCCAATTTCTGAATTTATTTTAGAAGATAATATAGTCAGAATATTATATCCCAATGGAGTTAATAAACAGATTTTTTTAAAAAAAACATTAGATTTACCTATTTTAATTGATGAATTTTTTAACACATTTCATCAAAATTCATTTCACGATTACAATAAAAATTCATCTTCATATTTTTCAAATTTTATACTATCACATAATTATTCTGGATTTTATGGTTATATATCTTATGATAGTATTCAATATTTTGAAAATATAAAATTTAAGCAAAAAATTACTAATAATTATTATGATTTACCAAAAGCAAGATTTACTTTTTATGGAAATTTGATTATTTTTTATTCATTTTATAATGAAATGTTTTTGATAGAACATGAATTTACAAATTTAAAGAAAACATCAAATGATCAATTGATCAAAATTTTGAATAAAAAAATTGTTTCACATTTTACGTTTAAAACTGCAGCAGAATCTTGTACATCTAATGTAACTGATCAAGAATACCAAGATATGGTATCTCAAGGAATAAAATCTTGTTTACGTGGAGATGTTTTTCAAATTGTATTATCTAGACAATTTCAACAACAATTTAAAGGAGATGAATTTAATGTATATAGAGCGATTCGATTTATTAATCCATCTCCATATTCATTTTATTTTGATTATGGCAATTATAAAGTATTTGGAACTTCTCCAGAAACACAATTAATTATTGATGAAAGATATGCCTATATTTATCCTATAGCTGGAACTATTAAAAGATTAAAAAATGATAGTCAAAATAATAAATTAAAAATAGAATTATTAAATGATCCTAAAGAAAATTCAGAACATATAATGTTAGTAGATTTAGCCAGAAATGATTTAAGTAAACATTCTTATAATGTAAAAGTAGATCAATTTAAAAAAATACAAGAATTTTCACATGTATTTCATATTATATCCAAAGTCTCTGGAAAATTAGAGAAACATATTTCTATAATCAAAATCCTTGGAGATACTTTTCCAGCTGGAACTCTGTCTGGAGCCCCCAAATATAAAGCTATGGAACTTATTGATCAAATAGAAAATCAAAATAGAGGAATATATGGTGGAGCAATTGGATTTTTTGGATTAAATAATTCATATCTAAATACAGCTATAATAATACGTTCTTTTATAAGTAAAAATAATGTATTATTTTTTCAAGCTGGTGCTGGTATTGTTTCAGATTCAGTAGAACAAAAAGAATTAGAAGAAGTTAAAAATAAATTAATGGCTTTATTTCAAGCAATTAAATTAGCTACATATATAAATAATTATAGAAAATACTAATTATAGATAATGTATAAAAATAAAAAAATATTAATATTGGATAATTATGATTCTTTTACATATAATTTAGTTTATATTATCAAAAAATTAACAACAGAACCTATATATGTATTTAGAAATAATGAAATAAAATTATCAGAAATAAATTCATATTACAAAATTATTCTTTCTCCAGGTCCAGGTATTCCCGATGAAGCTAATATTTTAAAACCATTAATAAAAAAATATGCTTCAACTAAAAGCATTTTAGGAATTTGTTTAGGCCAACAGGCTATTGGAGAAGTATTTGGAGCAACTTTAATTAATACTAAAAAAGTTTATCATGGAATATCTAGTAATATTACTATAATAGATAGTAAAGAAATTTTGTTTCAAAATATACCAAAAACTATTAGGGTTGGTAGATATCATTCTTGGATTATTTCTGAAAAAGAATTTCCTCAAGAATTAAAAATTACAGCTATTGGAAATAAAGGAGAAATTATGGCTTTACGTCATAAATTATATGATGTACGTGGAGTGCAATTTCATCCAGAATCTATTTTAACTCCAGATGGAGAACAAATAATAAAAAATTGGTTGACTATCAATAATAATGAAGATAATAATGCATGAATTACTTAAATCTTTCTTTTTAGAATCAAAAAATTTGACTAAACAAGAAGCAAAAAAAATATTTTTGGCATTATCAAATGGTCAAATTAATCCAATACAAGCTATTTCTATAGCAATTATGTATAATTGCAGGAAACCAACTTTAGAAGAACTTAATGGATTTATAGAGGCATTAATGGATTTGTGTCTAAAAATTAATTTAAATGAGTTTAATGCAGTTGATATAGTAGGAACTGGTGGAGATGGAAAAAATACTTTTAATATATCTACATTGACTTCTTTTATCGTTGCAGCATCTGGAGAAAAAGTAATTAAACATGGCAATTTTGGTTTTTCTTCTAAACATGGATCCTCTAATATTTTAAAAACTTTAGGATATCAGTTTACTAATAATGAAAATACATTAAAAAAACAACTAGAATTAACTGGATTTTGTTATTTACATGCACCAATATTTCATCCAATATTAAAAGTTGTTTCTTATGTAAGAAAACAATTTGGATTTAGAACTTTATTTAATATTTTATCTCCTTTATTAAATCCAGGAAATCCAAAAAATCAATTGTTAGGAGTTAGTGATTTAGAATCAGCAAGACTATATGCATATTTGTATCAAGATAAAAATATAAATTTTTCAATAATTCATAGTTTAGATGGTTATGATGAAATAACATTAACTAGCGATATTAAATGTTATACTTCTAAAGAAGAACGTATTTATACTTTAGAAGAATTAGGTATCAATAAAATTAATCCGATTGAATTAACAGGAGGCAAAAATTCTGAAGAAAATAAAAAAATTTTTTTAAAAATTTTATCTGGGGAAGGTACTATTGCACAAACTAAAGTTGTGTTATGGAATGCATCATTTGCATTGAGTTTAATAAATTCAGATAGTATACAAAATAATTATGAAAGAGCTAAACAAACATTAGAAAGTGGAAAAGCTAATACAATTCTTAAAAAATTTCTAAATATATGAACATTTTAGACCAAATTCTTTTTAAGAAAAAACAAGAAATATATAAAAAACAATCTTGTTGTTCTATTAATATACTAGAAAAAGGATTGTTTTTTAAAAAAAAATTAATTTCTTTATACGATAAAATAGAAAATAGTGCCACTGGAATTATTTCAGAATTTAAAAGAGGGTCACCATCATTAGGAATAATAAATAAAAAGGCAAAGTTAGAAAAAATTGTACAAGATTATGAAAAATCTGGATCTATTGCTATTTCTATATTGACAGATTATAATTTTTATGGTAAAACTCAAGATTTAATAACATCTAGAAAATTAGTGAACGTACCATTATTAAGAAAAGATTTTATTATTGATGAATATCAAATTATAGAATCGAAATATATAGGGGCCGATGTAATATTATTAATTGCAAATATTCTTTCTAAAACAGAAATTAAAAATTTTTTATCCTTAACCAAGGATATTGGATTAGAAACAATAATAGAAATTTTTGATGAGATTGATATAGAAAAATTTATAGATTTAGATTATGATATTATTGGTATTAATAAACGAAATTTAAAAACATTTGAAATAAATAGTTATGATAAAATGATTCAATTATCTAAGAAATTACCAAAAAAATGTTCTTTTATAGCAGAAAGTGGAATAAATAATACAAATGATATTTTAAAATTAAAAAATCAAGGATTTAAAGGATTTTTGATAGGGACTAGTTTTATGAAAACAAAAAATCCAGGACTTAGTTGTAAAAATTTGATTACAAAATTAGAAATTGAATTGCAAAAAAATAAATATAAAAAATGTTAAAAATAAAAGTATGTGGATTAAAATATAATATTTTAGAAATTTCTAAATTGGAGATTGATTTTATGGGTTTTATTTTTTATCCTAGATCTCCAAGATTTATAGGATATAATTTGAATTTGTTTTTACCACAAATAAATAAACTTAAAGTTGGTGTTTTTGTAAATGAAAATGAACAAACAATTTTAAACAAAAGTAAAGAACATAAATTAGATATTATTCAATTACATGGGGATGAAAGTCCAATATTGTGTGAAAAACTTGCAAAAAATAATATGACTTTAATCAAAGTATTTCATATCAATAATTCTTTTAGTTTTAAAAAAACTAAAGATTATGTATCATTATGTAATTATTTTTTATTTGATACAAAAACGAAATATTATGGAGGTAGTGGCAAAAAATTTGTTTGGAATAAATTATATGATTATGATTTATGTACATATTTTTTTTTAAGTGGAGGTATTATAATGCAAGATATAATGCAAATTACAAATATTTTTCATTCACATCCAAAAATGTTTGGAATTGATATTAATAGTGGATTTGAAGAATTTCCAGGTCAAAAAAATTGTGCATTAATCAAACATTTTGTTAAAAAAATAAAAAAATATAAATAATGAATTTTTTTGCTGATAAATATGGATATTATAATGATTTTGGAGGATCTTATGTCCCTGAAATGCTTTATAATAATTTAGATAAATTAACAAATTATTACAATAAGACTATTAAGACAAAAAAATTTCAAAAATTATTTGACAATATACTGACTAATTATGTAGGTAGACCAACTCCATTATTTTTCTGTAAAACATATTCTAAGAAATATAATTCTAAAATATATTTAAAAAGAGAAGATTTAAATCATACTGGATCCCATAAAATCAATAATACTATAGGACAAGCTTTATTAGCTAAAGAAATGGGTAAAAAACAAATTATAGCTGAAACAGGAGCTGGTCAACATGGAGTAGCTACTGCAACCACTTGTTCTTTTATGAATTTAGAATGCATCATTTTTATGGGCGCAAAAGATATTCATCGTCAATCTAGTAATGTATTAAAAATGAAAGCATTAGGAGCTAAAATAGTGCCAGTATATAGCGGAGATCAAACTTTAAAAGATGCAGTCAACGAAACTATTCGATATTGGATAAATCATCCAGAAAGTTATTATTTAATAGGCTCTACAGTAGGTCCTCATCCATATCCTCAAATGGTAGCAGATTTTCAATCTATTATTAGTAAAGAAATTAAAATACAATTAAAATCACAAGAAGGACATAATATAATACCCAATTATGTCATTGCTTGTATAGGTGGAGGGAGTAATTCTGCAGGTGCTTTTTATCATTTTTTGGATAATAAATTAATTACTCTTATTGGAGTAGAAGCGGCAGGTATGGGTATAAATACTAATAAAAATGCAGCATCTATTAATTTAGGGACTAAAGGAGTTTTACATGGTAGTATGACTTTAGTTTTACAAGATAAAGAAGGGCAAGTGCTACCAGCGTATTCTATATCTGCTGGATTAGATTATCCTGGAGTAGGGCCAATGCATGCTAATCTTTTTTTTAAAAAGAGAGTGAATTTTTTGCATGCTACGGATACAGAAGCTTTATTAGCTGGATGTGAATTAATGAAATTGGAAGGAATTATTCCTGCATTAGAAAGTGCTCATGCTTTAGCTATTTTGAAAAAAATTACATTAAACATGAACGATATTGTGATTATTAACTTATCTGGAAGAGGTGATAAAGATATACACATTTACGAAAAATTTATAAAAAATAAAACGTATTATGAATCTATTAAATAAATTGTTTAATAATAAAAACAATAATATATTATGTATATATTTTACAGCAGGATATCCAACAATTGAAAGTGTAGAAAAAATATTACTAACATTACAACAAGTAAAGGTAGATGTAATTGAAATTGGAATTCCATATTCTGATCCTATAGCAGATGGATTAATAATTCAAAAAAGTAATCAAATAGCATTACAAAATGGAATGAATATTTCATTGTTATTTTCAATAATAAATAAAATAAAAAAATATATCAATGTTCCTATTATCATCATGGGATATTATAATCAATTTTATAAATATGGAGAAGATTTATTTTTACAAAATTGTAAATTTTATGGAATATCTGGATTAATTATCCCTGATTTACCAGTGAATGTTTTTTTGAAAAAATATAAAAATTTATTTAAACGATATTCTGTATCTATGATTTTTTTGATTACGTCAGAAACTAATAATAAAAGACTTATAATATTAAATCAATTAACTGATAGTTTTTTATATATAGTGGGGTCTAATTCTATAACAGGGAAGAAAATAACTATATCACAACAACAAATAAATTTTTTCAAACGAATAAAAAAAATTTTAAAAAATACACCAAAATTAATTGGATTTGGAATTCAAAATAAAAACGAATTTAAATTAGCCTGTAAATATGCAAATGGAGGA
Organism: Blattabacterium cuenoti; assembly: GCF_014252355.1. Taxonomy (GTDB): domain Bacteria; phylum Bacteroidota; class Bacteroidia; order Flavobacteriales; family Blattabacteriaceae; genus Blattabacterium; species Blattabacterium cuenoti_AD. The sequence continues at coordinate 205,783 of NZ_CP059217.1, read as the reverse complement.
ATTATAGGTAGTTCTTTTATACAGGCTATAAATAAAGATAAATTAGAAATTAGTATTTCTGAATATATTAAATCTATAAGATAATAATTATATAATTATTTTATTTATCAAATATAGATGTTCCTAATCTAATCATATTACTCCCACACTTAATAGCTATTATATAATCTCTACTCATTCCCATAGAAAGCACTGAATGATTATATTTATATTTACATTTTTTATATATTTTTTTTAAAAAATTAAATTCATTTTGTATTTGATCATCGGTTCCATAATGACTTGACATACCCATTAATCCGATTATTTTTACATATTTCATTTTTTTATTATTATGATAGTCTAATATATGATAAATTTCTGTATCATTTAAAATTCCTGATTTAGTTTTATCATTACATATTTTAACTTGTAATAAACATTTTATTATTCTATTATGTTTTTTAGCCTCATTATTAATAATATGTAATTGTTTAAGTGTATAAACACTATGAATCATATAAATAAAAGGACTAATATACTTTAATTTATTAGTTTGTATTTTACCAATCATATGCCAACGTATATTTTTTGGTAATTGATTATATTTTAAAACCATTTCTTGAACATAATTTTCTCCAAAATCTCTATGTCCTATTTTATATAAAGTATTTATACAATCAATTGATCTATTTTTAGAGACTGCTACAATTTGTATGTTATTTGTAATAGACTGTTTGATAGAATAAAAAGAATATTTTATATTATTATTATTATTATTATTATTCATATAATTTATTTTATATATTAAACAATACACTCTAATGAAAATAGAATAAAATAGTGAATTAATAAGTATATTTATGATTATAATTTGATAATACAATAAAATGTATTTCTATTAAATAAATATAATACACATATACTTTACTTATAATATTATACCTAATATTTTTTGCGTTTTTAAAGTAATTTTAAATCTATTATCTAAACGATTTCCTACTAAAATAATATTGTTATTTCCATTAATTAATAACCATGTTTTTTCTTTGTCTAATAAAGACAGTTTATTATCCTTATAATACTTGCTTAATTTTTTTTTACCTGTCATATTTAAAGGATAAAATATATCGCCTTTTCTCCATGTTCTTAACTTTAATGGTAGTTCTATTTTATCAAAATCAATAAATAATATGTTGTTTGTTGTTATCATCTTTTCTATATTGATGATTTTTTCTCTATAAATATTAAATTGTATTTTAATAGGAAGTAATATATTGGATACATTGAAATTTGTAATTATATATATTTTATTTTTACATAAATTAAAATATTCATTTTCAATTAATATTAATTCTTTTCTATTTTTAATAATACGATATTGATTTGATATTAATTGTTTTCCAGTTTGAGCATAACATAATTGTTTTATATTTTTTATTGAAAATCCATATTGAAAAAATAATTTAAATAAATAAATAGAAGATAACTGTTGTACTTTATTGCAATTTATTTTCCAAATAAATGGATATTCTCTTTGTTCTGAAGTAATTTGTTTTTTTATTTTCAATATATTTTGTTCTATTAAATAATTTTCTTGATAAAGAAAATTAATACTTTTTTTAAATCCTTTATAAAAATAATAATATATTGATGGAGAAAAAGAAGATATTATGAATCGTATTTTATTTCTAAGATATTTTTGATCTTGATTGCTACTATCGTATCTAAAAATTATTTTATTTTTTTTTGCATAATTAAATATTTCCTCTTTAGTAAAAGAATAAAGAGGACGAATAATTTTTTTATTTTTTTTAGGAATACCCAATAATCCTTTGATTCCAGTTCCTCTTATTAAGTTTATAAAAAAAGTTTCTATAGAATCATTTAAATGATGTCCTAAAGCTAAATAATCATAATACTTTTCTTGAATTAATTTATCAAACCATTTATATCTTAATTTTCTAGCAGACATTTGAATAGATAATTTATTTTTTTTAGAATATTCTAAAATATTAAATTTTTTTATGTGACATAAAATATCTTTTTTATAACACAAATGTTTGATAAATTGTTCATCTTGATCAGATTCTGATTTTCTTAAAGAAAAATTACAATGAGCTATTTCTATAGATAAAGATAAAATATTAGAAATTTTAATAAATAAATGTAATAATACCATACTATCTAATCCTCCACTAACAGCGATACATATTTTATTTTTTTTTTTAATAGAAAATTCTTTTTTAAGAATATTTTTCACAAAGTGAATTTCATTTAAAATGGGCATTTTTATAAAGAATATTGTTTATTTTTTGAACTATTTCTAATTTCGATTTTCCATGTATATTAATTTTTGTTAATGATTGCTCATAAAAATGAATTCTTTTTGAAAAATGGTTATTTAAAAAATTCAATAATTCCTTTTTGTTTAAATTAGATATTAAAGGTCTATGTTTTTTATTTTTATATAATCTATCAAATAAAACAGAAATATTTTCTTTTAAATAAAAAGTTTTAGAATATTTATTTAATAAATCAATATTATTATAATAACATGGCGTTCCCCCCCCAACAGATAAAACATATTGTTTATTTTTATCCTTTAAAAATTTTTTTAGAATGATATGCTCCATTTTTCGAAAAAATTTTTCACCTTTTGTTTTAAAAATATTATCAATAGGAGATCCTATTTCTTTTATTAATAAGTCATCCAAATCATAAAAATTTAATTTGATTTTTTTAGATAACATGTTTCCAATAGTAGTTTTTCCGCATGCCATATATCCAATTAAAGTAATTTTCATGAAATAAAATTTAGTATATTTGCTCTGTTTTATTGACCTGATAGCTCAGCTGGTAGAGCATTACACTTTTAATGTAAGGGTCCTGGGTTCGAATCCCAGTCAGGTCATTATTATTTATTATAATCTAGTTCTAAGACCATTGGACAATGATCTGAAAATTTAACATATGGTAAAAAATAAGCATTGTTTATTCTTTTAATTAAAGAATAACTAATCATAATATAATCTATTCTCCATCCATGATTTTTTTGTCTTGCATTAAATCGATAATTCCACCAACTATAATGATTTCCTGTTTTTACAAAAATTCTAAAACTATCTAAAAATCCAAAATCTAATAATTTATTTATCCATTTCCTTTCTTGTGGTAAAAAGCCAGAAATATTGTGATGATGTTCTGGATCATAAATATCTATTTCTTTATGACATATATTGTAATCTCCACAAATAATAATATTTTCTAACCCCAATTGTTGTTTCACCTTTTTAATATATAATAAAAAATTACTCATAAAGTATAATTTAAAATTAAGTCTCTGTTTCAGATATGTCCCTGATGGAATGTAAATGTTAATTATAGAAATTTTGTCTTTTAAATCTATACGTATTACTCTGCCTTCTATATCTATAGCATTTATTCCTAATCCATAATTTACATTATATGGTTCTTGTTTTGATAATATTCCTACTCCACTATATCCTTTTTTCTTTGATGAAGAAAACCAATAATTAAAATAACCAAATTTCTTAAAAAGATTAGTATTAATTTGTTCTTTACAAGCTTTAATTTCTTGAAAACATACAATATCTGGATTAAATACGTTTATCCAATCAGATAATCCTTTATTTATTCCAGATCTAATTCCATTAATATTATAAGTAACAATTTTCATGTAATGAAATTAGTAAAAAATAAGTAAAATAAAAATATTCAAAATAGTTTTTTATATTTGTTATAATGTTGTGCATTGTAAATACATTTTATATACATTTGATTGAGAATCTAAACAATCATCACATCAATAAAGCTTACAAATAAAAGTAGTAAGCTTTTATTATTTTTTTCCTATATGTTGTATTGTATGAATGGATATATGGATAAACTTAAAATGGCTATTCAAAAATCAGGACGTCTTTATGAAGACTCAATTAAGCTTTTAAAAGATTGTAGTATTGAAATAAACATAGGAATAGATAAATTAAAAACCACTGCTCTCAATTTTCCATTAGAAATACTTTTTTTACGTGATGATGATATTCCTCAATATTTAGAAGATGGAGTTGCTGATATAGGTATTGTAGGAAAAAATGTATTATTAGAAAAAAGAAAAAAAATAAAAATTAAAGAAACTTTAGGATTTGGAAAATGTAGATTATCTATTGCTATACCTAAAACATTCAAATACAAAAATATAAAAAATTTATATGGTAAAAAAATTGCTACTAGTTATCCGTTTTTAGTTAAAAAATTTTTTGAAGAAAAATATATAGAAGCAGAAATTCATGAAATATCTGGTGCTGTAGAAATTGCTCCTGGTATAGGATTGGCCGATTGTATATGTGATTTAGTTAGTAGTGGCTCAACATTATTTATGAATGGATTAAAAGAAGTAGAAACTATCCTAGAATCAGAAGCTGTTTTAGCATCTAATCTTCATTTAGATAAAGATCAACTTATTATTATGAATAAATTGCTGTTTCGTATTAGAGCTGTAAAAAAAGCAAAAAATAATAAATATATACTGTTAAATGTGCCTAATGAAAGATTAAAAAAAATAATATCTTATTTACCTGGAATAACTAGTCCTGTAATTTTACCATTAGCAAATTCAAAATGTAGTTCAGTACATTCAGTAGTAAATGAAAATGATTTTTGGGGAATTGTGGAAAATTTAAAAACTATTGGAGCACAAGATATATTAGTCCTTCCTATTGAAAAAATTATATTATAAAATAATATGTATTATGGATATTATGGATATTATGGATATTATGGATATTATGGATATTAAAGTACACGTAAATCCACAACAATTGGATATATGTAAATTAATTATTAATAGATCTTTAAAAAATAATCTGATAATTAAACAAAAAGTTAATTCTATTATAAATCATGTAAAATGTGATGGCGATTTAGCAATTAAAAATTATTCAATTAAATACGATAAATGCAATCTAAAAAATATTGTAGTTTCAAAAGAAGAAATATTGAGAGCTAATTCTAAAATTTCAGATAAATTAAAAAAATCTATTGATATAGCATATAAAAATATTTATTTATTTCATACAAAACAATTGCATAAAGAGTGTGAAATACAAATTATATCAGGAGTCAAATGTTGGAGGAAATTGATTCCTATTGAAAAAATTGGGTTATATATTCCTGGAGGATCTGCTCCACTTTTTTCTACAGTATTAATGTTAGGAATACCAAGTAAAATTGCTGAATGTAAAGAGGTTATTTTGTGTAGTCCACCAAATCAATATGGTGAAATTGCACCATCTATTTTGTATACTGCTCAATATATTGGAATTAAAAAAATATATAAAGTTGGAGGAGCTCAAGCCATTGCTGCTATGGCAATAGGGACAAAAACTATTCCAAAAGTATATAAAATTTTTGGTCCTGGAAATGCTTATGTTACTGAAGCTAAACAAAATGTATTCCAAAATGGAATGGTTTCTATTGATATGCCAGCAGGTCCTTCTGAAGTTGCTATTTTAGCAGATGATACTGCAGTTCCTGATTATGTAGCGTCAGATATGATATCTCAAGCTGAACATGATCCAGAAAGTTATATTTTATTAGTTACTGTTAATAAATTAAATTGGGTTGATAAAGTAAAAAACGAATTGAATAAACAATTACAATCTATTGCTTCTAGATATAACATTATAAAACACTCTTTAAAACAGAGTAAAATCATTATTGTTTATTCTTTAGAACAAGGTATTAAAATAATCAATCAAGTGGCTCCAGAACATTTAATGATTTGCTGTAAAGATTATTTAAAATTATCAAAACAAATTAAAAATGCTGGATCTATATTTTTAGGAAATTATTCTCCTGTTAGTATTGGAGATTATATTAGTGGAACAAATCATGTTTTACCTACTGATGGATATGCTAAATCATATAGTGGTATATCAGTAAATAGTTTTATGAAAACTATTAGCTTTCAACAAATTTCTAAAAATGGATTAGAAACTCTTTCTTACGCTGCAAATATTATGGCTGTTGAAGAAGGAATGATTGCACATAAAAACTCTATTAATATTAGATTAAACAAATAAATATTATAATCTTATAATGAATAGTAATTTTGATATTAATAATTTAGTAATGGATAATATTAAACAATTATATCCATATTTATCTGCAAGAAAAGAATATAGGTTTAACCAAAAGGCTATTTTTTTAGATGCAAATGAAAATTCTTTTGGATCACCTTTATCATCTTTAAATTCATATCATCGTTATCCAGATCCATTACAAATAGAATTAAAACACAAAATAGCAGAAATAAAAAATATTTCTTATTCCAAAATATTTTTAGGTAATGGAAGTGATGAAATTATTGATATTATTTATCGTATTTTTTCTCAACCTATGAGAGATAATTCTATTATTTTTCCTCCTACATATGGTATGTATGAAGTAAGTGGAAAGATTCATGGAGTAGATGTTATTAAAGTTAGTTTAATAAAAGAAACATATCAATTGAATATTAAACAAATTATAAAAAATATTAATTCAAATAGTAAAATAATATTTATTTGTTCTCCAAATAATCCAACTGGAAATAATTTAAAAAAAGAAGATATAGAAACTATAATAGAAAAATTTAATGGTATTATCGTCTTAGATGAAGCATATATTGATTTTTCTAATCAAGAATCGTTCTATAAAAAAATTGATAAATATCCTAATTTGATTATTCTTCATACATTATCAAAATCATGGGGATTAGCTGGATTAAGAATTGGAATAGCAATTGCTTCTGAAGCTATTATACAATGGATGAATAAAATCAAAAGTCCGTATAATATTAATAAAATTTCACAACAACTAGCAATACAAGCACTTGAAAATAAAGATTTATTTTTTTATAATTTAAAAAAAATTATTTCAGAAAGAAACTACATGTCATTAGCATTACAAACAATTCCTATTGTTCACAAAGTTTATCCCAGTGATGCAAATTTTTTATTAGTTCAATTATCATGTTCTACAAATAAATTTTATAAATATTTATTAAAACATAATATTATAGTTAGAGATCGTTCACAAATTGCTTTATGTAATAATTGTTTAAGAATCACTATAGGTACTAATGAAGAAAATAAATATTTGATAAAACAAATGCAACAATATGAATACAAATAAAATGAAAAAAATATTGTTTATTGATAGAGATGGAACAATTCTTCAAGAACCATATATCAATTATCAAATTGATAATATAAAAAAAATGTTGTTTTATCCAAAAGTTATATTTTTTTTATCAAAAATAATATACAAATTTGATTATCAATTAGTTATGGTTTCTAATCAAGATGGATTAGGTACAGACAAATTTCCAGAAAAAAATTTTTTTATTATACAAAATCATTTATTAAAAATTTTAAAAACGGAAGGTATACAATTTTTTGCAATTCATATTGATAGAAGTTTTCCAGATGATAATGTAACAACAAGAAAACCTGGGGTTGGTATGTTACTTGATTATTTTAATAAAAAAATATATAATCTTTCTGAATCTTTTGTAATTGGAGATAGAATTACTGATGTGTTATTAGCTAAGAATTTAGGATGTAAAGCTATATGGATTAATCAATATAATAATTTTTCATATAAAAATATAATAAAATCACATATTAATTTAGATTCATTGAAAAATATTATATCATTAAAAACTGATAATTGGAAAGATATTTATGAATTTTTTTATCATAAAAATGAAAAAAATATTTATAAACAATTTCAATATACACGGACTACTTATGAAACTGATATTAAAATTAATATTAACTTATATGGAAATGGAAATGCTCAAATTCATACTAAATTAGGGTTTTTAAATCATCTATTAGAACAACTGTTTTTTCATAGTAATATGGATATTGAGTTATATGCACAAGGAGATATTAATGTAGATGAACATCATACTATAGAAGATATTGCTATTGCTTTAGGGGAAAGTATTAATCAACAACTTATAAATAAAAAAATAGGAATAGATCGTTATGGATTTTTTTCTATTCCTATGGATGATAGTATATCTACTGTAGTATTAGATTTAGGAGGAAGAAGTTATTTATGTTGGAACGTTAAATTTTTTAGAGAAAAAATTGGACAAATATCTACAGAAATGTTTTTTCATTTTTTTAACTCATTTGCTTATTCTGCTAAATGTAATATATATATTTTTTCTAAAGGAACGAATGAACATCATAAAATAGAATCTATTTTTAAGGCATTTGCAAAGGCCTTAAAAATGGCTCTAAATAGAAATAATTCTAGTATAATATCTAGTACGAAAGGGTTATTATAAATTTTAATTGTAAATATGAATAAAATAATTGTCATCAAATATCCAGTTGGAAATATTCAGTCTATTCTTTTTTCTTTAGAAAGAATAGGTGTACAAGCTATTGTAACTAATTCTAAAGAATATATTCAAAATTCAGCGAAAGTTATTCTTCCTGGAGTTGGAGAGGCTAGCTTTGCAATGAAATATTTAAAAAAAAATAAGTTAGATATTATTTTATCTCAACTAAAACAACCAGTTTTAGGAATATGTTTAGGCATGCAGTTACTTTGTAAAGAATCAGAAGAAAGTAAAACAAATTGTATAGGTATTTTTGATTTATCTATTAAAAAATTTTATTCTAAAAATAAAGAACAAAAAATTCCTCAAATAGGTTGGAATACTATTCAAGATTTGAAAAGTCCTTTATTTAAGGATATACCCAATGATAGTTACCAATACTTTGTACATAGTTATTATGCTCCTTTAGGAAAATATACTATTGCAAAAACAAATTATATTATAAATTACAGTTCTGCTATAAATAAAGATAATTTTTACGCAGTTCAATTTCATCCTGAAAAATCATCTTTTATTGGACAAAAAATATTAGAAAATTTTATCAAATTATAATAAAAAAAGTAACAGGAAAAATATGGAAATTATTGCAGCTATCGATATTATTGATGGACAATGTGTTCGTTTAATACAAGGCAATTATCAAAAAAAAACAATTTATAAAAAAAATCCATTAGATATGGCAATTTTCATAGAACAAAGTGGATTATCTAGATTACATTTAGTTGATTTAGATGGAGCAAAACAAAGAAAAATTATTAATTGGAAAATTTTAAATCAAATAGCACGATATACAAATTTAACTATTGATTTTGGTGGTGGAATTTATACAGAAGAAGATATCAAAATAGTTTTTGATAATGGAGCAGACATCGCGACAATTGGAAGTATGGCAGTAACAAATTCTTGTAGTTTTAATAATATAATTCATATTTATGGAGCAAATAAAATACTTCTTGGAGTAGATGTTAAAAATAATAAAATAGCTACTGATGGATGGACTAAACTTCATAATATTTCTTTATTTAAATTTTTAGAAGAAAAAGTTAAACAGGGAATAAATAAAATTTTTTGTACAGATATTTCAAAAGATGGGTTACTTTCTGGTCCTTCATTTTTATTATATAAAACTATTATTAAACAATTTCCAAATATAAAAGTTATTGCTAGTGGAGGAATAGAAAGTATTACTAATATTCATAAGTTACATGATTTAGGATGTCATGGAGTTATTATTGGAAAAGCAATATATGAAAATAAAATATTAATATCAGATTTAAAGACATTGAGTGAAAAATATTATGTTAGTTAAAAGAATTATACCGTGTTTAGATATTAAACATGGAAGAACTGTGAAAGGAATTAATTTTCAACATTTAATAGATGCCGGCAATCCAATTAATTTAGGAAAATGGTATGCAAATCAAGGAGCCGATGAGTTAGTTTTTTTGGATATTACAGCTACTAATGAAAAAAGAAAAACATTATCTAGTTTAGTTAAACAAATTGCAAAATATATTAATATTCCATTTACTGTAGGAGGTGGAATTAAATATGAACAAGATGTAGAATTATTATTAAATGCGGGAGCTGATAAAATTTCGATTAATACAGAAGCTTTTAAAAATCCAAATATATTAAATATTTTATCTAAACGATATGGAAAACAGTGTATAGTTTTAGCTATAGATGCGAAATATAAAAGTAATAATTGGTTCGTATATTTAAATGGAGGACGTATTCCTACAAATAAAAAAGTATTAGATTGGGCAATAGAAGGTGCCGAAAAAGGGGCAGGAGAAATATTATTAACTTCTATGAATCATGATGGGACAAAAAATGGATTTGCTTTAGATATCATTCAACAAATTTCTGACAATATTTCTATTCCTGTTATTGCTTCAGGTGGCGCTGGAAAATTATATGATTTTTATAAAGTTTTTAAAATTGGAAAAGCGGATGCAGCTTTAGCTGCTAGTATTTTTCACTATAAAGAAATTATGATTCCTGAATTAAAATATTATTTAAATTTTCATCAAATCCCTATTAGGAAATAACTAAAAAATAATAACATGTATTCTATATCAAAAAAAATTTTTCAAGATAATCAATTAATTCCAGTAATTGTTCAAGATAATAAAACAAATAAAGTTTTAATGCTTGGTTATATGAATTTAGATGCTTTTGAACAAAGTTTGAAGCTTAATAAAGTTACTTTTTATAGTAGGTCGAAAAAAAGATTATGGACAAAAGGTGAGATCAGTAAACATTACTTATTAATAAAAAATATATTAATTGATTGTGATCAAGATACTTTATTAATTAAAGCTATACCAACGGGACCAATTTGTCATACAGGAATGGATACTTGTTGGCAAGAAATTAATCAAACAAATTTTTTATTTCAATTGGAAAATATAATCTCTGATAGAAAAAATAAAAAAATTAAAAATTCTTATGTCGTTAAATTAATAGAAAAAGGAATTAATAGAATTGCTCAAAAATTAGGAGAAGAGGCAATTGAAATGATTATTGAATCTAAAAATAATAATAACATACATTTTTTAAATGAAGCTGCAGATGTATTATTTCATTATATTATTCTTTTATCTATTAAAGAATGTTCTATACATCAAGTTATAGATCTATTACAACATAGAAATACATACAAATCAATAAAAAATTGATTTTTCAATTAGAAGATAATCTTTTATAAGCTGCTTTAATAGTATTTTTGATAAGCATCATTATAGTCATTGGGCCAATTCCTCCAGGAACTGGTGTTATATAAGAAGCCTTTCCAAAAACACTATCAAAATCAATATCTCCCTTCAACATTGTTTTCATTTCTTTATTAATTTTATTGATTCCAACATCAATCAATATTGCTCCTTTTTTAATCATATTTCCAGTTAAAAATCCTGGAATTCCAACTGCCACAATAATAATATCTGCTTGTTTGGTGTAAACATATAAATTATTAGTATATGTATGAGTTAATGTAACTGTGCTATTACCAAGAAAATGTTTTCTACTCATTAGTATACTGATTGGTAATCCTACAATTCTACTTCTTCCAATTACAACTGTATGTTTCCCGGATATTTTAATTTTATATTTTTGTAATAATTTTATAATGCCATAAGCAGTTGCTGGAAAAAATGTATTCATATTTAATGCCATTTTTCCAAAATTTGCTGGGTGAAATCCATCTACATCTTTTTCTGGATTTATAGATAAAATTAAATTATCTACATTAATATGTGGTTCAATTGGTAATTGTATAATAAAACCATCTATTAATGGATGATTATTCATTTTATGTATTTCTTGCAAAATTGTTTTTTCTGAACTATGTTTTGGCAATTCAACCAAAGAACATGAAATTCCAATATTGTTGCATTCTTTAATTTTTCTATTTACATAAATTATGCTTTCTACATTATTTCCAGATAAAATAATTCCAAGATGCGGAAGACGTTTTTTTTTATGTTTGATTTTTTCTATTTCTTCACAAATTTCTTTTTTTATATCTAGTGCTATTTGTTTGCCATTTAATAATTCTGTCATATACCACCTATTGATAATTTTTTTATTAGTTGCATAAATTCATTGGCAGTAAGTTCTTCTGCTCTTTTGTTTATAAATGGAAGTTCTTTTAACTTCGCATTTTTTACAAAATGTTGTAAAGAATTTTTTAAAATTTTTCTTCTATGATTAAACGCTATTTTGACACATTTCAATAACAAATCTATATTATTATATTGTATATTCTTTGTTTTTAATGATATTACTGCTGATTTTACATTTGTAATTGGATAAAAAACTTGATTATTTACACTAAATAAATATTCTATTTTATAAAAAATTTGTATTAACACTGATAAACGTCCATAAGATTTATTACCACATTTAGAAATAATACGATCAACAAATTCTTTTTGAAACATTCCTATACATTCTGGTATATATTGATGATATTTTAATATGTGAAATAATATTTTAGAAGAAATTTTATATGGAAAATTACCAATTATTGCAAATTTTTTTAGCGAATATTCCTCTGGATTCCATTTTAAAAAATTTTTATTAATTATTTGATATTTAGATAATGAAAATTTTTTTTTTAAATAAAATATTAATTTATTATCTATTTCTATTAAAATTACATTAATTCCAGTTTGTTGTAGTAAAAAATGTGTTAAACTTCCTAATCCAGGACCTATTTCAACTACTGTATCATAATTTTTTAAAGATAACAAATTTACTATCTTTTTTGCAAGATTTTTATCTTGTAGAAAATATTGATCAAATTTTTTTTTGATAAAAAAATTACGCATTTTGCAAATATAAAATTATTTTAAAATATGCTTTCAGCATCTTTTATTAATAACAATCTAAAGAAAGTATTATTAGGATTAGATATAAGACAATTTAAAAAAATTTACTTAATAGATGAAATATTAATTTTATATAAACAAAAAAAAAAATTAGAAAATATTATTAATAATCTATTAACAAAAGAAAAAATATTATCTAATAAGATCAGAATAATTATACAAAAAAATGAACATATAACGCAATATGAAAAAAAACAAATTTTTTTTCTTAAAGAAGTTTCTATTAAATATAAAAAAAATAAAAATAATTTATTAATTGAATTACATAATGTTATTAAAAATTTAGAACAAAAATTAGATCAAATTCCTAATATACCTGATCAATCTGTAAAAAAAACAGAAGAAGAAATTATTATTAATAAAGAGATTATTTCATCACAAATAAAATGTAAAAATTTGTCTCATTGGGAATTATCTAAAAAATTTAATTTATTTGATTTATCTTTAGGATCCAAAATCAGTGGATCTAGTTTTTCGGTCTATATTGGTAAAGGTGCTAAATTGTATAGAAGTCTAATTCAGTATTTTTTAGATCAAAATATACTTGCATCATATGTTGAGTATAACCTTCCTTATATTGTTAATAAAAAATCTGTATATTCTACAGGACAATTACCAGATAAAGAAGGTCAAATGTATGTTATTGAAAAAGATAATTTTTATCTTATTCCTACAGGAGAAGTTCCACTTATCAATTGTTATAGAAATAATCTTTTTTCTTATAAAAATTTGCCTATTAAAAATACGACTCATACTGCTTGTTTTAGAAGAGAATCTGGATCTTATGGTTCTAAAGTTAGAGGTTTAAATAGATTACATCAGTTTGATAAAGTTGAAATAATTCAAATTACAACTTCTGAAAGATCATTTAATTCTTTGAAAGAAATGATTGAACATGTTAAAAAACTTATTCACTCTTTAGAGTTACCATTTAGAATGATTCGTTTAATAGGAAAAAATTTAGGATTTTCATCTTCTATTACTTATGATTTTGAAGTTTATTCAAGAGCACAAAATAAGTGGTTAGAAGTTAGTTCAATTTCTAATTGCAAAAATTTTCAATCTAATCGATTAAATCTTAGATATAGAAATGTACATGGTAAAATAGAATTTTGTCATACTCTTAATGGTAGTGCTCTTGCTTTACCCAGAATTATGGCAGCTTTATTAGAAAATAATCAAACATCCACTAAAATAAAAATTCCTAAAATATTAATTCCATATACTGGATTTAATAATATTGAATAAGATTATAAAACAAAATATTTTTTAGATGAATGAAAGTTACGGATCATATTAATTATACAAAAAAAACTTTGTTTTCGTTTGAAATTCTTCCTCCTTTAAGAGGACATGATATTAAAGATATTTTTTATACTTTAGATCCTTTAATGGAATTTAATCCTCCTTTTATTGATGTTACATATCATCGTGCAGAATGTGTTTATATAGAAACAGACAATGGGTTGTTGCAAAGAAAAAGTATTTCAAAACGTCCAGGTACTGTTGGAATTTGTTCAGCTATTATGAATAGATATGGAATAGATGCTGTTCCACATCTTATTTGTGGAGGATTTAATAAGCAAATGACAGAAAATGCTTTAATAGATTTAAATTTTTTAGGAATAGATAATGTACTTGTACTGAGAGGAGATCCTTTAAAATATGAAAATGTGTTTCTTCCAAAAAATAATGGACATAAATATGCTTCTAATTTAGTAAAACAAGTACAGAATTTAAATTCTGGAATATATTTATATAAACATTGTAAAAAAGAAAAATCAGGTTCTGTATTTGATTTTTGTATTGGTGTTGCTGGTTATCCAGAAAAACATTTTGAGGCTCCAAATATGGAAAGTGATTTATTTTTTTTGAAAAAAAAAGTGGACTATGGAGCTAGTTATATTGTAACTCAAATGTTTTTTGATAATAAAAAATTTTTTACTTTTGTAAAAAAATGTAGAGAAGTTGGGATTACTGTTCCTATTATTCCTGGAATAAAACCAATTTCTTCAAAAAATCAGCTTAACCTTCTTCCTTCTAAATTTTATATTAATATACCAAATGAATTAGTAAAAGAAATTGAAAAAGCAAAAAATAAAACAACTGTTGTTCAGATAGGAGTTGATTGGGCTATTCAACAATCTAAAGAGTTAAAAAATTATGGTGTTAAATTGATTCATTATTATACAATGGATAAACCAGAAAATATTTATCAAATAATTAAAGCAATTTATTAGATATATAAAGATTTTTTAATATAATTGATAATTTTTTTTTCGTTTGGAAACCAATCTGATATTAAATGAGACGAATAAGGAGATGGAGTATCTAATGTAGTAATTTTGTAAATTGGGGCATCTAAATAGTCAAAAGCATTTTTTTGTATAAAATATGTAATTTCAGATCCAATGGATGAAAATGGCCAAGATTCTTCCAATATGACTAATCGATTTGTTTTTTTGACTGATAATAATATAGAATTATAATCTAATGGACGAATAGTTCTAAGATCTAATACTTCTACACTAATATTTTCTTTTTCTAATTTGTTAGCAATATTCATTGATAATTTCATTAATTTTCCAAAAGATACTAAACTTATATCTGTCCCTATTTTTTTAATATCAGAGATACCAATAGGTATAAGATATTCTTTATCTGGAATCATCATTTTATCACTATACATTTGTTCAGATTCCATAAAAATAACTGGATTATTATCTCTAATTGCAGATTTTAATAATCCTTTAGCATCATATGGATTACAAGGAATAACAACTTTAAGACCAGGACAACTAGCGTACCAACTTTCAAAAGATTGAGAATGAGTTGCACCTAATTGGCCAGCAAATCCTGTAGGACCTCTAAATACAATAGGAATATTCCATTGCCCTCCACTCATATAATGTATTTTAGCTGCATTATTAATAATTTGATCCATTGCTACTAAAGAAAAGTTAAAAGTCATAAATTCAATAATTGGTCTACATCCATTCATAGCAGAACCTATTCCTATTCCTGAAAATCCCAATTCTGAAATAGGTGTATCAATTACTCTTTTTGATCCAAATTCTTTTAGTAATCCTTTAGAAGCTTTATATGCCCCGTTATATTGAGCGACTTCTTCTCCCATTAAATATACAGATTTATCTCTTCTCATTTCTTCACTCATTGCTTCTGCTATTACTTCACGAAAAGTTTTTTCTTTCATATTTTTAATTTTTTATATTATTTTTTAGAATGTATATTGTAATTTTTTATTGTATGAAAATTCTTATAATAAATCATTATTATAACATTAACATATGACACAATTAATCAGATTATCTGTAAAAGGGATCTCATTAAGTCAAATTCAATCTGGTATATATGTTTTATTTTTAGAGGAAGAATCTGGAAAAATGAAATTGCCTATTTTGATAGAGGGAATGCAAGCACAATCTATTGCATTTGCTTTAGGGCATTTTGAAAATGATAAGAAACATATTAATATTTCATCTATATATAGATCATTTACACATGATTTATTTATTCCTTTTACAAAAGCATTTTTTATTAATTTAAAATCAGTTGTTATTTATAAATTATTAAATGGTATATTTTTTTCATATATAGTATTTGAAAAATATAAAAATAAACAACATGATGTAAATAAAAAAGTAAATGATGATAACGATCATATATGTCACAAAATTGATTCCAAAACCTCTGATGCTGTAGCTTTAGCTATTCGATTTAAAGCCCCAATTTATACTACTAAAGAAATATTTGATAAAGCAGGTATTTATGTAGATAACGGATTTACTGATAATGAATATGCTGAAAGTATTATTGAAAATTCGATTCCTATTATTTTCAAAAAAGAAAAAAATCAACAAAATTTAGAAAATATGACAGATAAAGATTTACATTTACTTCTTAATCAAGCAGTAATAAATGAATATTATGAATTAGCAGCTAAAATTAAAAAGGAATTAGATAAAAGATAATAATGTATTAATTATATTTTTTTATATTGAATAAAACTGTAATCAATAGAATGTAATTTATCTTTTTTATAAAATGTATCTTTTATTTTTTTCCATTGTTTTAAGTTAATTTTTGGGAATTTTGTATCTCCAATAAAATTTTTGTGAATTAATGTTAATTCTAATACATCAGCAATATTTATTGTCTGTTTATAAACTTCTCCACCACCTATAATAAATATTTTTTGATATTTTAATTTAAAAATTTGTTGAATACTAGAAATTATTTTAATATTTTTTAATGTTTTTTTTTGTCTTGTTAAGACAATATTTTGTCTATATGGGAGTATTTTCCCAATAGATTCAAAAGTTTTTCTCCCCATTATAATAGTTTCTCCAATAGTCATTTGTTTAAAACGTTTTAAATCCATAGGTAAATTCCACATTAATTTATTTTTATTACCAATAAATCCGTTTTTAGAAATAGCAGATACAATAATTATTTTCATAAAAAAATTTTTTTAGTTATATTTTAAAAATTTACTTTAGGTCTTGTAATCTAATTATGGATATTTCAATGAAATTTGATCCAAATTCTTTAGAAAAAAGAATTTACAGTTTTTGGATAAAAAATGGATATTTTGATTCTTATCCATCATATAAAAATTCAAAAAATAAACAAAGACCTTATGCTATGATTATGCCCCCACCTAATGTAACTGGTGATTTACATATAGGTCATTTTTTAAATGTTAGTATACAAGATATTTTGATAAGACATGCAAGGATGAAGGGTTATAATACTTGTTGGGTCCCAGGAACAGATCATGCTTCAATTGCAACAGAATATAAAGTAGTTAACAAATTAAAAAATAATGGATTATCAAAAAAATTATTAGGAAGAAAAAAATTTTTATCTCATGTTATTGATTGGTCTATAAAACATAAAAATATTATTTCCAATCAATTAAAACTAATTGGGTGTTCTTGTGATTGGAAAAGAATGCAATTTACTATGGATAATAAGTTATCTCAATCTGTACAAAAAATTTTTATAGATTTATATCAAAAAGGATATATATATAGAGGCTATAATGTAGTAAATTGGGATACTGAAGCTAGGACCACAATATCTGATGAAGAAGTCTTTTATAAAGATCAACAATCAAAACTTTATCACATAAAGTATAAAATTAAAGGAGAAAATAATTTTATTAATATTGCAACTACTCGACCTGAAACTATCTTTGGAGATTCAGCAATAGGATTTCATCCGAAAGATGAACGTTTTTATCATATAAATAATAAAAATGTAATTATTCCTATAGTAAATAGAGTTATTCCAATTATACAAGATTATTCTGTTAATTCTAATTTTGGAACAGGTTGTTTAAAGATTACTCCAGCTCATGATATGAAAGATAAAATTATTGCTGATAAACATGCATTGGATATTATTAATATTTTTGAGGAAGATGGGTCTTTAAATGATAAATGTTTACATTATAAAGGATTAGATAGGTTTAAGGCTAGAGAAAAAATTGTTAAAGAATTGTATAAATATAATATGATTGTTTATGAACAAGAAATTAATCATAAAATAGGATTCTCAGAAAGAACAAAATCAATTGTAGAAAAAAAACTTTCTATTCAATGGTTTTTAAAAATGAAAGAATTATCTATTTCAGCAATAAATGCAGTAAAAAATGGTCAAATACAATTTTTGCCAAAACAAATTACAAAATTATATTTTAAATGGATGAATAATATTCATGATTGGAATATATCTAGACAACTTTGGTGGGGACATAGACTTCCTGTCTATTATTATGGAAATTCTTTTAATGATTTTGTAGTTGCTAATAATTTAGATAATGCTCTAGAATTAGCAAAAATAAAATCTAATAATTTTTTTTTAAAGAAAGATTCTATTTGGCAAGAAAAAGATGTATTAGATACCTGGTTTTCTTCTTGGATTCTTCCTATATCTGCATTTAATGGTATTTTAAATCCAAATAATAAAGAAATAAATTATTATTTTCCTACTGAAAGTTTGGTAACAGGTTCAGATATATTATTTTTTTGGGTAGCCCGTATGATTATTGCGAGTTATTTATTTAAAAAAAATAAACCATTTAAAACAGTTTATTTCACAGGTATAATACGAGATTCTAAAAATAAAAAAATATCAAAATCTTTAAATAATTTTCCAGATTCTTTAAAATTAATTAATAAATATGGAGCAGATGCAGTTAGAATGGGTCTTATTTTAAAATCAAGTTTTGGAAAAGATTTTCATTTTGATGAAAAAATATGTTTACAAGGAAGAAATTTTGCCAATAAAATATGGAATGCATTTCGTTTAATTAAAAGTTGGAAAATTCAAGAAAATAATGATGTTCCTGAAGCATCTAAAATAGGATTTTTATGGTTTTATAATAGTTTTTATAGATTTTTGGAACAATTTGATAACAAATTTAATAAATATCAGCTTAATGAAGCTTTGATGCTTTTATATAAAATCATTTGGAATGATTTTTGTTCTATTTATCTTGAAATTATAAAACCAAATGATCAAACTAATTATATATCTAAAGAAGAATATAGTAATACTATAATGTGGTTTGAACTTTTATTAAAGTTATTACACCCTTATATGCCATTTATAACAGAAGAAATTTGGAATTTTTTAAAACCACGAACAGTGAAAGAAGCTTTGATAATTTCTTCCTGGCCAAATAAAAGTGTTTATGATAAAAAATTATTATATGTATTTGATAAATTGTTTAAATTAATTTCAAAGATTAGAGATATTAAAAATATGGCTAATATATCTAATAAAAATAATCTGAGTTTATTTTATAATAATAAAAATGATGAAGAAAAATATTATTCATTAGTATTAAAATTAGCCAATTTATCTAAAATTCAACATATATCATATAGGCCTAAAAATAGTAAATTATTTTCATTTTGTTTAGAAAAAACAAATTTTTTTTTACATTCTATAGAACCAGATATATCTTCTAATTTAGAAAAATTAACCAATTTACAAATTACCAAAATTGAAAATAAAATATTGTATTTAAAAAATTTTTTATTAATGATACAAGAAAATCTTTCAAATAAAAAATATATTCAATCCGTTCCTAAACAAGTTTTGTATAAAGAGAAAAAAAAAGAAAAAGATATAATCAATCAAATACATTATTTTAATGAGTATTTAAAAAATTATAAATAATTAATTTACCAATTTATTTCTGATCCACCTCCACCAAAATTTCCTCCTCCTTCTTCTCCTTCTCCAAATCCATCAAAATTATCTTCTTTTTCATATTTTGATTTTATTTGTTTTTTGAAAAAAAAAGGTTCTAAAAATAATTCTAATAACAAAGGATTACAAAACATATTCGTAAATTGTTGTGATTTTCTACAAAAAAATAATAATAATAATATACTTAGAAATATATATCTATACCATGTGTTAGTATAATAATGGTGTTGATGATGTTTATTAGTCAATTTATTATTGTATTTGTATTGTTTATTTTTTAAAATTTGATTAATATCATCAATAATTATATTTAGAGATTTAAAATATAATTTTTTTACTAAAAAAGGTCGAATTTTGTCTAATATTTTTCTTGTTAAGAAATCAGTAATATATGGTTCTATTCTATATCCATTTTGTATTGATATTTTATTTTCTTTAATAGATAAAAGAATTATTATTCCATTATTTTTTTTTCCTATTTTCCATTTATTTCCCCATTTAGCAGCTAGTAAATTTAAATCTTCACCATAAGAATTATTTATTATAGCAATTAATATTTCAGTAGAATATTGTTTATAATATTTAAGAAGTTTATTATTTAATTGATTGATTTGATCGATATTTAAAATTCCTTCATAATCATTAATAGGATATATTGTATCTGGAGGATTAGGAATTTTAAATATTTGTACGCCATTAACAATAATCATATTAAAAAATATAAATAATAAAACAATAATTTTTATAAAGTATTTATTCATTATGTATAATTTTAATTATAAAAATTTATAATAGGTGTTGTTTCTGATCCCATTTGAGATTTGAAATATCCTTTTTCTTTAAATTGATAAAATAAATTTGCAACAAAATTTTTTGGAAATGAATTTCTATAAGAATTAAATTGATTTACTTCTTCATTAAATTGATTTCTTTCTACATTTATCCTGTTTTCGGTTCCTTCTAATTGATTTTGTAATTCGTAAAAATTTCTTGTTGATTTTAAATTGGGATATTGTTCTATTATTATTAATAATTTATTGATACTTTTATTTATTTGTTCTTGTTCTTGTTGATATTTATTGATTTGATATTGATTTAAATCTTTTGTATTAATATTTGATGAAATAGCTCTGGATCTAGATTCAACAATTTTTAAAAGAGTTTCTTTTTCAAATTCTCCAGACCCTTTGACTATATTTACTAAATTAGGAATAAGATCTAATCTTCTTTGATAAACTGTTTCAACTTGACTCCATTGTGTTCTAATATTTTCATTTAATTTAACAAGATTATTATATGTTATTGTACTCCATATGCTTATTATTACTATAAAAATTACTATAGAAAAAATGAATGTTATAAAAAATTTTTTCATTTTTAATTAATTTTTTTGAATTTAATTTACTTGAAAAAAATTTCTTGATCAGAAAAATAAAATGGATATTCTTTATAAACATTTTCATTTTTATCTGATCCATGAATAGCATTTCTTTCTAATGATTGTGCATATAATTTACGTATAGTTCCATTTTCTGCATAAAGTGGATTTTTATTTCCCATTAAAATTCTAAAATCTTTTACTGCGTTTTCTTTTTTTAATATTATAGGAACTATTGGCCCAGAAGACATGAATGTAATTAACGACTCAAAATAACAATAATTTTTATGTTCTTGATAAAATTTTTTTGCTATTTGTTGAGAAATTTGCATCATTTTCATTGCTATTATTTGAAATCCAGATCTTTCAATTTTAAATAAAATAGAAATTGTATATCCATTTTGAACTGCATCTGGTTTAATTACGGAAAATGTTATATTATTCATTAATTAATGGATCATTTTATTATCTTGTTGCTTAAATATAAATAACAAAATATTATTAGTTATAATTAAAATACAAAGTTTTATACTAAACAATTAGTATTCATTATGATAATGAATAAAAAAATTATTAAATATTATTTTTCAAATAGTTCTTTTGAACTATTTCAACAAGTTATTTTAAATGATTATAAAATAGCTAGAATTAGTAGAGAAACAAGTATTTTAGGACGAAAAGAAGTTCTAAATGGAAAAGCTAAATTTGGAATTTTTGGAGATGGAAAAGAGATTCCTCAATTAGTGATGGCAAAAAGTTTTGAAAATGGAGATTTTCGTTCTGGATATTATAGAGATCAAACCTTTATGATAGCTATTGGTGCTTTAACTATACATAATTTTTTCTCTCAGTTATATGCTAATTCTGATTTGAAATTTGAACCAATTTCTTCCGGAAGAATGATGTCATCACATTTTGGAACAAGATTATTAAAAGAGGATGGAATATGGCATAATTTAATGAATAGAAAAAATTCTAGTGCTGATGTTTCTTCAATTGCATCTCAAATGCCTAGATTATTAGGATTAGCACAAGCTTCTAAAATTTATAAAGATTTAAAAATTTTACACACAACACATAAAAAATTTTCTAATGGAGGAAATGAGGTAGCATTTGGAACAATTGGTAATGCTGGAATTTCTGAAGGATTATTTTGGGAAACAATTAATTCGGCATCTGTACTTCAAATTCCAATTATACTTTCTATATGGGATGATGAATATGGAATATCCGTTCCTAACAAATATCAATTTTCAAAAAAATATCTAAGTGATCTTTTATATGGATTTAAAAGAAATAAACAAGGAAAAGGATTAGAAATATTTCGTGTTAGTGGATATAATTATATGGATTTGATAAAAACATATAGTAATGCTAATAAAATAGCTCGTCATGAACATGTTCCAGTAATTATTCATGTTACTGATTTGACTCAGCCGCAAGGACATTCAACATCTTCTTCACATGAACGATATAAATCTAAAGAACGTTTACAATGGGAAATAAAAAATGATGGAATAAAAAAATTTCGTGATTGGATTTTAAATCTTCAATTTGAAACAGAATCAGGTCAATTTAAAAATATATCTGATGTTCAGACTTTAGATAAAATTGATTTAGAATCCAAAAGATATGTTAAACAAGAACAAGAAAAAGCTTGGATGCAATTTAAATATCCAATAGAAAAATTTAGGGATGAAGCCATTGAACAGTTATATAAATTAAAATTTGAATATCCTTTTAATATAACATCACCAATTAAAATGAATATCAAAAAAATGGAAAAATTAGATATGAATCATAATGTATATACAAAAAAATCTATATTTCAAATAATACGTAATTCTATATATTGTTTGCCGGATAAACAATCTCATCAAAAAAAATGTTTTTTAAATTGGTATAAAAAAACAATAAACCAAGAACAACATAATTATTCATCTAATTTATATAGTATTTCTAAAAAGTCTTCTTCTAAGATCAAAGAAGTTTTGCCTATTTACAATAATACGATTAATACAAAAGATAATAATCTGGTAGTAGAGGAGGTAGATGGAAGAATTTTGCTTAGAGATAATTTTGATAAATTATTAGAAATGTATCCAGAATTATTAATTTTTGGAGAAGATGTTGGAAAAATAGGGGATGTTAATCAAGGATTAGAAGGATTGCAAAAAAAATATGGAAAAACTCGTATTTTTGATACTGGAATACGTGAAGCTACTATTTTAGGCCAAGGTATTGGTTTAGCAATGAGAGGCCTTCGTCCTATAGTCGAAATACAATATTTAGATTATATCTTATATGCATTACAGATTATGAGTGATGATCTTGCTAGTTTGCAATATAGAACAAAAGGTGGACAAAAATCTCCAGTTATTATTCGTACTAGAGGACATCGATTAGAAGGTATTTGGCATTCTGGATCTCCTATGGGTGGAATTATTAATTATTTAAGAGGTATTTTGATTTTGGTTCCAAGAAATATGTTAAAAGCAGCTGGATTTTATAATTTATTGATCACTAGTGATGATCCAGCTTTAGTAATTGAATGCTTAAATGGTTATAGATTAAAAGAAAAATTACCAATTAATTTAGGTGAATTTAAAACTCCTATAGGAATTGTGGATAAAACAAGAATTGGATCAGACATTACTATTGTTACTTATGGATCTACCTGGAGAATTGTTCAAGAAGCATCAGATGAGTTATATAAAATGAATATACATACAGAAGTTATTGATGTTCAATCATTGTTACCTTTTGATATTAGACAAGATATAATAAAAAGTTTAAAAAAAACTAATAGATTGTTGATTGTAGATGAAGATGTGCCAGGTGGAGCATCTGCTTATATTTTACAAAAAATAATAGAAGAACAAAAAGGATATTATTATTTAGATAGTCCTCCTATGACTTTAACAGCAAAAGAACATAGACCACCTTATGGATCAGATGGAGATTATTTTTCCAAACCATCTGTTGATGATATTGTAGAAAAAGTATTTCAAATTATTCATGAATAAAAATTTTTACTACATTAAAAATATATTAAATAATTTTATTTTTGTTTTAATTATAAAGATTGATTATTTCATGAAAATAAAAAGGATTTCTAAAACTAGAATCAATAATATAAATCAAGATAATATGTCTTTTGGAAATTATTATTCAGATCACATGTTTTATGCTGAATGTAAAAATGGAAGATGGATAAATTCTGTTATTAAACCATTTGATAATATAATATTATCTCCAATATCTCTAGTATTTCATTATGGTCAAGCAGTTTTTGAAGGAATGAAAGCTTTTAAAGATAAAGATGAAAATGTATTTTTATTTCGTCCAAAAGCAAATTTTCAAAGAATGAATAGATCTGCTCAACGTTTAGAAATGCCAATGATTCCAGAATATATTTTCATCAATGGATTAGAAAGATTAATAGATATAGATAGAAAATGGATACCAAAAAATTATGGTCAATCTTTATATATACGACCTGTTTTTATTGCCGTAGATGGTATTTTATCTGCAAAACCTGCTAAGAATTATATATTTATGATTATTTCCACTCCTGTAGGATCTTATTATCAACATCCTTTAAAAATAAAAATAGAAGAACAATATAGTCGTTCTGCATCAGGAGGTGTTGGATTTGCGAAAGCAGCAGGTAATTATGCATCATCTTTTTATCCAACTAGGTTAGCAAAAGAAGAAGGATTTGATCAACTTTTATGGACGGATTCATCTACTCATACAAAAATAGAGGAATCTGGCACTATGAATGTATGTTTTTTAATAAAAAATAAACTTATAACTCCAAAATTTAATGATAATATATTAAAAGGAATTACTTGTACTAGTATTATTGATTTAGCGAAAAAAGAAGGAGTAGAAGTTCAAGAAAGGGATTTAAGTATATCAGAAGTAATATATGGATTAAAAAAAGGAATTGTACAAGAAGCTTTTGGATGTGGGACTGCGGTTGTAATCAACTATTTTCAAATGATTGGCTATAAAAACCAAAAATTTTGTTTACCAAAAATTCCAGATAACAATAGATTATCTATATGTTTAAAGAAAAAATTATTGGATATACAGCATAATTTATCTGATGATCCATTTGACTGGAGATTTAAATTAAAACAATTCTAATATATATTTTCATGAATGATGATTTTAAATCTGTAGAAGAATTAACTAAGCAAGGAATATGTGTTTTATATGGTAGTACAAAATATTGTAATAAATTATATTTTCAATATTCATTAAAAAAATCTTTTGGAGATATATCTATTATTTTATATCCTTTATCTAAATTATTAAAATATTCAGTAGAAACAATTGGAAACAATATTGGTAATTATGTAAAGACAAAATTAAAAGGCAAAGTAAATTTTTCTGTTTTACAAGGATTCTTAAATTTTTTCCTAGGAGATGATTATTATTTTTTATTATTAAAACAAATGTTGAATGATAAATTTTATAATTTTCAAATTTCTTCTAAAACCATTATGGTTGAATATTCATCTCCTAATACAAATAAACCTCTTCATATAGGCCATATAAGAAATAGTTTAATAGGGGAATCTATTTCAAAAATACTAAAAAAAGTAGGTTATAATGTTAAAAAAGTTCAAATAATTAACGATAGAGGCATACACATCAGTAAATCAATGGCAGCATGGATAAAATTTGGTAATAATCAAACACCAACTACAATGAAAATTAAAGGAGATCATTTTGTAGGAAAATATTATCGTTTATTTGAAACAATAAATTGTGTAAATGGGATAAAATATTTAAATGATGATAATAATAAACCAACTAAAAAATATAGTTATTCTTATATGATGAACTTAGCAAGATCATTGCTAAAAAAATGGGAGGATGGAGATGATAAAATAATGAAAATTTGGAAAATGATGAATGGATGGGTTTATTATGGATTTCAAGAAACATACAAAAAGTTAGGAATTAATTTTGATCATATAGAATATGAAAGTAAAATTTATAATTTTGGGAAAAAAATAGTTAAAGAAGGAGTTAAAAATGGAGTTTTTATAAAAAAACAAGATGGTTCTATTTGGATTGATTTAACAAAAGATGGATTTGATAAAAAATTGTTATTACGAGCTGATCAAACTTCTGTATATATAACACAAGATATAGGTACTGCAATAAATAGATTTAAAATATATAACTTAGATAAGTTAATTTATATTGTTGGAAAAGAACAAGAATATCATTTTCAAATTTTATTTAAAATTTTAAATAAATTAGGATATACATGGGTCAATAAATTAATTCATCTATCTTATGAAATGGTAGTATTACCAGAAGGGAAAATGAAATCAAGAATAGGCAATGTAATAGAAGCAGATAAATTTATTTCAGAAATGATTTCTTTTTCTAAAAATTCTTGTTTGAAAAGAATAAATTCAAAAAAAATGAATAAACAAGAAAAAATAAAATATTTTGAAGTACTAGGATTAGGTGCTATTAAATATTATTTTCTTCAAATAGATCCTAAAAAAAAAATCATTTTTAATCCTGAACAATCTATAGATTTTAAAGGGAAAACAGCACTTTATATTCAATATACATATTCTAGAATTCGTTCTATAGAAAAAAAATTTTTTGATTATTGTTTTTTGACAAAAAATGAAAATTTATTAAATGTAAAATTGGATATTTATGAAAAAAATATGATAAAATTAATGTATCAATATCCTGTTAGATTAATAAAATCAGCAAAAGAATTAAATCCATCTATATTAGCAAATTATGTTTATAATGTAGCTAAACTTTTTAATAATTTTTATCAAACTAAAAAAATACTTAATCCATCAAATATACCATATAGCAATATGTGTATAAATATTATTTATGTTGCAGGAAATATTTTGAAATATATAATGAATTTATTAGGAATAGAAGTTATTGATTATATAATATAATATATTTATGTTTGAATATTTACAAAAAAAATTAGATAAAGCGTTACATATTTTAAAGGGAAATAGTAAACTTACGGAAGTTAATATTGCAGAAACATTGAAAGACATACGTATAGCTCTTATAGATGCAGATGTACATCATAAAATAGCTAAAGAATTCGTTAATAAAGTCAAAGAAAAATCTATTGGTCACAAAGTATTATCATCTTTACATCCAAGTCAACTTATAATAAAACTTATTTATGATGAATTAGTTGTGCTTATGGGGAATAAAAATAGAGAAATTTCTTTTTCAAAAACAAAAAACAAACCAACTGTAATTTTAACTTGTGGATTACAAGGATGTGGTAAAACTTCATTTTCTGCAAAATTAGCTTTTTATTTAAAGAATAAAAAATATAAAAATCCATTATTAGTAGCTGCAGATACTCATCGGGCAGCAGCAGTTGATCAATTAGAAATATTAGCAAAAAAAATTAATATTCCAATTTTTAAGGAAAAAAATAATTCAGTAGATATTGTTAAAAACTCAATTATTTATTCTATTAATCATCAATTTGATGTGATTATTATTGATACAGCAGGTAGATTAGCTGTTGATAAAATTATGATGGATGAAATTAAACAAATTCATCAATGTTCTAATCCAGATGAAACCTTGTTTATTGTAGATTCGATGACTGGACAAGATGCAATAAATACGACAAAATCTTTTTATAAAGTTTTAAATTTTGATGGTATTGTAATAACAAAATTAGATGGAGATAGTAAAGGTGGTGTAGCTATTACAATATCTAGTATTGTTGGTAAACCGATTAAATTTATTAGTAATGGAGAAAAGCCAAATGATCTAGAACTGTTTTATCCAGAAAGAATAGCAAATAGAATTTTAGGAATGGGGGATATAGTTTCTTTAGTGGAAAAAGTTCAAGAACAATTTGATGAGGAAAAAACAAAAAAAATTTATAAAAAAATTTCTAGTAATCGTTTTGATTTTGAAGATTTATTTAATCAAATACAAAAAATAAAAAAAATAGGAAACATTAAAAATATTATATCAATGTTACCTGGAATGGAAATGTTTTTGAAAAATCAAAAATCAAAACAAAATTCATTTAAAGAAATAGAATCTATGATATTATCTATGACTATTTATGAAAGACGGAATCCAAAAATATTAAATGATATAAGTAGAAAAAAAAGAATAGCTATGGGATCTGGAATAAATATAGTTGACTTAGATAAGTTTATAAAACAATTCGAAAAAATCAATAAAATTATGAAAAATATTAATGCTAATTCTAGTCATCAACAAATAATAAAAAATTTTTTATCAAAAATGATGGAATGATCAAATAAATTTTATTTATTTTTAATTTTGTTCGTCTTATTTTGTTTTAATAATAAAAATTGATTTCCAAAAATAGCAAACATGGAATGATATGAATATGAAGAGTAATCCATGATGAAAGATGTTTTTTTAGATAGAAATAGATTATTAAATGTTTTAAAGAATATAAAAATTTGGGATATTATTATTATTGGTGGTGGTGCGACTGGATTAGGTATTGCTTTAGATTCAGCGTCTAGAGGATATAAAACACTTCTTTTAGAACAATCTGATTTTTCTAAAGGAACTTCTAGTAGAAGTACAAAATTAATACATGGAGGAATACGATATTTAGCTCAGGGAAATATAAAGTTAGTTTATGAAGCATTAAAAGAAAGAGGATATCTATTAAAAAATGCACCTCATTTAATTAAAAAACAAAGATTTGTTATTCCTATTTTTAATTGGAAAATGGGATGTGTTTATTGGATAGGGTTAAAAACATATGAATGGTTATCTGGAACATTAAGTTTTGGCAAATCAAAATTTTTATCCAAAACAGAAACATTAAATCTATTTCCTGAAATTAAGGAAGATAATTTGAAAGGAGGTATTTTATATTATGATGGCCAATTTGATGATTCTATGTTTGCTATTAATTTAGCAAATACATGTGTTAAAAAAGGGGGAATTACTCTAAATTATTTTAAAGTTAAGAACTTAATTAAAAATGGAAATAAAATATCTGGAGTAATAGCTAATGATTTGGAAAATCAACAAGAATACTGTATATACTCAAAAATAGTTATAAATGCAACAGGAGTATTTTCAGAATCTATTACTAGAATGGATAATTTTTCTTTACCTTTTGTGATAAAACCTAGTCAAGGTACACATATTGTAATAGATAAATCATTTTTTAGTAGTTCAGATGCCATTGTTATACCAAAAACATCTGATGGAAGAATCCTTTTTAGTATTCCATGGTATGATCATGTTTTAATAGGAACAACAGATACTTTTTTGGATAATATTCTTTTAGAACCAAAACCTTTAGAACAGGAAATTAACTTTATTTTACAAACTTTTGAAAAATATTTTATTAATGTTCCTAAAAAACATAATATATTAAGTGTATTTTCTGGTTTACGTCCTCTTGCAGTTTCTAATAAATTATCTAATTTTATTACTACTAAAAATATTTCTAGGTCTCATAAAATTATAATTAGTCCTTCTGGATTAATCACAATTATAGGTGGAAAATGGACAACTTATAGAAAAATGGCTGAAGATGTTGTAAATAAAGCAATTAAAATAGGAAATTTGAAATATATTCCTTCTTCAACTAAAACAATTAAAATACATAAATCTGTTTCTTCATATAAAATCGCTCCATATACAAATGGATATATAATACAAAAATTAATTAAAGAAAATCCTGTATGGGGGGAACCATTGATTAATAAATTTCCTTATTATTTCATTAAAGCAGAAGTAATATGGATGGTCCGATATGAAATGGCTAGAACTATTGAAGATGTTTTAGCCAGAAGATACCGGTTGTTATTTCTAAACGCTAAAAAAGCAATAGAATTAGCTCCAATAATTGCATCATTAATGGCTAAAGAACTTTCAAAAGATAAACAATGGGAACAATTACAAGTAACTAATTTTAAAAAATTAGCAATGCAATATTATTATCCATAAATATAATGTTTTTATGACAAAATTATTCCTTAATTGTTTGTTATATGCGTATGAAACAATATGTACTATCACTAGATCAGGGAACTACTAGTTCTAGAGCAATTATTTTTGATAAAAGTGGAAATATTATTTCTATTGCTCAAAGAGAATTTACTCAAATTTATCCATATCCTGGATGGGTAGAACATAATGCAGAAGAAATATGGTCAACTCAAGCTTCAGTAGCATTAGAAGCAATTTTAAAAGCAAATTTAGAAGGAGAAAATATTGCATCAATAGGAATTACCAATCAAAGAGAAACAACTGTTATATGGGATAAAACAACAGGAGAACCGATATTTAATGCTATAGTTTGGCAAGATAGAAGAACGTCTAATTATTGTGATCAAATAAAAAAGGATGGATTAACTGAAATGATTAGAAATAAAACAGGTCTTATTATAGATCCATATTTTTCTGCTACTAAAATAAAATGGATATTAGATAATATTCCAGGAGCTAGAAACAAAGCCGATTCTGGGTCATTAGCTTTTGGAACTATAGATTCTTGGTTGATTTGGAATTTAACAGGAAAAGTAATTCATGTTACTGATGTTACAAATGCATCTAGAACTATGCTTTTTAATATTAATACTCTCAATTGGGATCAAGATTTAATTAATTTATTTGACATTCCAAAAAATATGCTTCCTCAAGTTAAATCTTCAAGTGAAATTTTTGGATATACAACAGGGCATATTCTATCTCATAAAATTCCTATATCTGGAATTGCTGGAGATCAACAATCAGCACTGTTTGGACATATGTGTACTAAAATAGGAATGGTTAAAAATACTTATGGTACAGGTTGTTTTATGTTAATGAATGTAGGAGATAAACCAGTTTTTTCACAAAACAATTTAATTACAACTATTGCATGGCAAATTAAGGACAAAGTTCAATATGCTTTGGAAGGAAGTGTTTTTATCGCTGGTGCTATTATACAATGGTTACGAGATGGATTAGGATTGCTTTCATCTTCTAATGAAGCTGAAATACTTGCTTCTTCTGTAGAAGATACTGAAGGTATGTATATGGTTCCAGCATTTTCTGGATTAGGTGCGCCTTATTGGGATCAACAAGCAAGAGGAACTATTGTAGGAATAACTAGAGGAACATCTTCTGCACATTTTGTACGTGCAGCATTAGAAAGTATAGCATTTCAAAATATGGATGTTCTTAAAGCAATGGAAGCGGATTCAGGAATTTCTATTAAAGAAATTCGTGTTGATGGAGGAGCTACTGTAAATAAATTATTAATGCAGTTTCAATCTGATATACTAAATGTTAGAGTTGTTAAATCAAAAATATCTGAATTAACTGCAGCAGGTGCTGCTTATTTAGCTGGATTAGCAGTCAATTATTGGAGTAGTTTAAAAGATATTCAAAATCAATGGCAATTAGAACGTATTTTTAAACCAAAAGAAATGTCTAGTAGATTAGAAAGAATACAAGGATGGAAAAGAGCAGTTAAAACAACTCGTTCATGGTCTTCTGGAAAAAATTTTTTTTATTAATTTGTAATAAAATAATATGTTGCAATGAATAACATACTTTCTGAAATTATAGGAACCATGATTTTGGTTTTTTTAGGTAATGGAGTGGTTGCTAATGTTCTTCTATCTAAAACTAAAGGAAATGATAAATATAGAGGATGGTTAATGATTACAATTGGTTGGTCATTAGCCGTTTTTATGAGTTCTTTAGTTTCTTATCCATATAGTGGATCTCATTTAAATCCTTCAGTAACAATAAGTTTAGCATTAGTAGGAAAATTTCAGTGGAACTTAGTTCCACGTTATATTATTTCTCAATTTATTGGATCGATGTTAGGTGCATTTATGGTATGGATATTATATAGAAATCATTTTTTAGAAACTGATAATCAAGAATGTAAATTATCTGTTTTTTCTACAATTCCTGCCATAAGGAATTTTTTTTATAATTTATTGAGCGAATTTTTAACTAGTTTTATATTTATATTTTTAATTTTACATTTAACAGATGAATCTGGTTCTATTGATCATACAAATCCTGATTTAGTATGGTATTTAAAATCTTTTTCTGCATCGATAATTGTTTTAGGAATTGGGTTATCTTTAGGTGGCCCGACAGGTTATGCTATTAACCCTGCTCGTGATTTAGGATCGAGAATTGTATATTCATTGATTTCAATTAATGATAAAGTAAAAAGTAGTAATTGGAATTATGCAATTATTCCTATATTAGGATCTATTTTTGGAAGTATTTTTGCTTCAATGTTTTATTTATTATTATCATAAATTTTTATTTATGATACATATGATTAAAAAAAACGTAACTTTTACTATCTTTTTATGAATAAATCTTCGATATCGATCGATCCATTATTAATTGATCATAAAAAAATAGGAAAAAAATTAAAACTTTTTATATTTTCTAATAATGTTGGACAAGGGTTACCAATGTGGTTACCAAAAGGAGTAATTTTAAGAAAAAATCTAGAAAATTTTTTATCTAAAATTCAACAAAAATTTGGTTATGAAATGATTATCACACCGCATATTGGAAGTAAAAAATTATATATTACAAGTGGACATTGGAGTAAATATGGACAAGATAGTTTTCAGCCTATTAAAACACCTGATAAAAATGAGGAATTTATTATTAAACCAATGAATTGTCCTCATCATTGCGAAGTATATAAATATCAACAATGGTCTTATAAAGATTTACCTAAACGTTTCGCAGAATTTGGAACAGTTTATCGTTATGAACAAAGTGGAGAACTTCAAGGATTAACAAGAACAAGGTGTTTTACACAAGATGATGCGCATATATTTTGTACAGAAAATCAATTATTTGAAGAATTTCAAAAAGTTATTGATTTAATTTTAAATATGTTTAAATATTTAGAATTTTCTAAGTATACAGTTAGAATCTCTCTTAGAGATCCTAAGAAAAAAAATTATTATCTTGGAACAGAACAAAATTGGAATAAAGCAGAAAAATATATTTTAGAAATAGTTAAAGCTAAAAAACTAGATTTTATTACTCATTATGGAGAGGCAGCTTTTTATGGTCCAAAATTAGATTTTCTCGTTCAGGATTCTTTAAATAGAAATTGGCAACTTGGAACTATTCAAATCGATTATAATTTACCAGAAAGATTTAATTTATGTTATATTGGAAAAAATAATGATAAATGTCGTCCAGTAATGATTCATCGTGCTCCATTTGGTTCAATAGAACGTGTTTTATCCATTATAATAGAACATACACAAGGAAATTTTCCATTATGGTTATCTCCAGATCAAGTAGTCATTATTCCTATAAGTGAGAAATATATTATTTATGCAAAAAAAATTTTAAATTTAATGTTAAATTTAAACATTCGTGTTTTTATTGATACAAGAAACGAAAAAATGGACAAAAAAATTAGAGATTCAGAAGAAAATAAAATACCATATATGATTATTTTAGGAAATAAAGAAGAAAAAAATAAAATGTTATCTTTGCGTCGTCATGGAATAGGTGCTTTAGGAGTATTTTCTATAGATAACGGAATAAATATTATTTTTAAAGAAACTAATAAAATTACAAAGCTATTATAAAAAAAAAATTTTCAAGACTAAATAAAAGAAAAAGAATATCTCGATCATTAACTCAAAAAAAAGAACTTCATAAGATTAATAAGAATATTAATGCTGTTATGATTCGTTTAGTAGGGGAATATTCTGAACAAAATGGAATTCTTTCCAAAGAAGTAGCTATTCAATTAGCGACTGATAAAGGTTTAGATTTAGTGGAAATTAATCCAAAAGCAAATCCTCCAGTATGTAAAATACTGGATTATAAAAAATTTCTTTATGAGCAAAAGAAAAAAAAGAAAAAATTTAAATCAAAACAAGTGAAAGTCAACACTAAAGAAATAAGATTTGGGCCTCAAATTGGAGATCATGATGGTAAAGTAAAAATAAAAAGTGCTGAAAAATTTTTAATGCGTGGAGATAAAGTAAAAGTCTTTGTATTTTTCAAAGGTAGATCTATTGTATATAAAAATCAAGGAAAAACAAAACTTTTAAAATTTGCGGAAGAAATTGAAGAATATGGAAAAGTTGAACAAATGCCAGTTATGGAAGGCAAAAGGATGTATATGATCTTAGCTCCAAAAAAAATGTAATTTTATGCCAAAATTAAAAACTAAATCTGGTTCTAAAAAAAGATTTAAAAGAACATCCAATGGATTGATCAAAAAAAAACACTCTTGTAAAAATCATCTGCTTACAAAAAAATCTAAAAAAAGAAAAAGACAATTAAGAAAATTTTCTATTTTAAAACATTCTGATTTTAAAAAGGTAAACAAACAATTTTAATTTATTATGCCAAGATCTACTAATGCTGTTTCTTCTAAGAAAAGGAGAAAAAAAATATTGAAATTAGCCAAAGGCTTTTATGGATCAAGAAATAGAGTTTATACAGTTGCTAAAAATGCAGTAGAAAAATCTTTAGTTTATGCTTTTCATGGCAGAAAAAGAAAAAAAAGATTCTTTAGATCCATTTGGATTCAACGAATTAACGCTGGAATTCGTTTATATGGGTTATCATATTCAAAATTTATAAAAAAATTGGCTGAAAAAAATATAAAAGTAAATAGAAAATTTTTATCAGATTTAGCTATGAATGACCAAAATTCTTTTAAAGAAATAGTAGATAAAATTTTGTAATCATTTATTTTATAAAATTAGATAATTTATTTACTATTATTTGTTTTTTTTTAATAGATAAATAATCTATAAAAAGTTTACCCTCAATATGATCATATTCATGTTGAATAACTCTTGCAAAGAGTCCATTTAAAATTTTTTTCTTTTTATTCCAGTTTTTATTATAATATTCTATTATAATTTCAGATTTCCTTTTTACGCATTCTACAATTCCTGGAATACTTAAACATCCTTCTTTAAAGTTATATTTTTTACCTTTTAATTTAATTATTTTTGCATTAATAAAAACTTCTGAATAATAATGTATTATATTATTATTTAATAATGGAATTTTCACTATAAAAAGACGAATATTTTTACCAATTTGAGGAGCAGCTAATCCTATACCTTTTACTTCTATTATTGTTTCAAACATATTTTTGACTAAATTATCAATTTCTAATCTAGAAGAAATATCTATTTCTATACATTTTGTTCTTAAAATAGGATTTCCATAAAACACGAGAGGTAAAATCATAATTTTAATTATTTTTTCATTTTAGAAAGATAAGACTGTAAAATAATAGTAGCACTAATTTGATGTAAAATATCTTGTTTTTTATTATGTTTATTTTTAAATCCTAAATCTTTCATAGCTTGAAAAGCTATTTTAGATGTAAATCGTTCATCTACCCTTTCTATCATAATATTTGGATATTTGGTTAAAAATTTAAATATAAATTTTTGAATAAGTTTTTCTATGGAAAAAATTTTATTCTTTAAAGTTTTAGGTAATCCTATAACAATGATTTCTATTTGATTTTTTGTCATTAAAGTATCTAAAAATGTCATTAAATTTTTTGTTAAAACCGAGTTAATGCCAAAAGCAAATATTTGTTTAGAATCTGTTATTGATACGCCTGTAATTACTTTTCCATAATCTATTCCTAATATCTTTTTTATTATCATGAAAAATTTATTTTTTTTTGCTATATTTCATTGTTTCATTTCATTGTTACTATGAAATACTATGAAAATAAATGTAGATAAAATAAAATTGAAAATTGAAACTGCTTGGAATGCTAATGAAGAAAATTGCAAAACCAATTGTAATATACAAGATACTGTTATGTATATTATAAAAAAAATGGATGAAGGATGCATTAGAGTTTCATATTTTTCTGATGGTAAATGGAAAGTTAATGAATGGCTTAAAAAAGCAATTCTTATGTTTTTTTCAATGAGGGAAATAAATGTTATAGAAGTAGGCCCATTAGAATTTTATGATAAAATTCCTATAAAAAATAAATTTAAAGAAAAAGGAGTGAGAGTTGTTCCCCCTGCTGTTGCTCGTTATGGATCATTTATTTCTCCTGGAGTAACTTTAATGCCTTCTTATGTTAATATAGGGGCTTATATAGGAGAAGATACTATGATAGATACTTGGGCAACAGTTGGTAGTTGTGCACAAATAGGTAATCGTGTACATATAAGTGGTGGTGTTGGAATTGGAGGAGTTTTAGAACCAATACAATCCAATCCTGTTATTATAGAAGATGATGTATTTATTGGGTCTAGATGTATTTTGGTAGAAGGAGTGCTTATTGAAAAAGAAGCGGTTTTAGGAGCAAATGTAGTATTAACTTCATCTACAAAAATTTTCGATGTTACTAGAGAAATAGCAATTGAAATGAAAGGATTTATACCTAAATCATCTGTTGTTATTCCTGGTACATATCCAAAAAAATTTCCTTCTGGAATATATCATGTTCCATGTGCATTAATTATAGGCAAAAGAAAAGAGAGCACAAACAAAAAAACTTCTTTAAATGAAGTATTAAGACAACATCGTTTATCTTTTTAATTTTTTTACATTACAAACAAGCCATGTCATTTATAAATGAAATAGAACAAAGTGTAAAAATATTAAATCAAGGAAAATGTTTACTATATCCTACCGATACAGTATGGGGGTTAGGGTGCGATCCATTTAATATACAAGCAGTGAAAAAAATATATAAAATAAAAAATAGAAAGTTATTTAAACCTATGATTATTTTAGTAGAAAATATTAATCGTGTACATGATTTAGTGAAATTTATTCCTAATCAATTAATGAAATTATTAGAACAAAATACAAATAAGCCCATGACTATAATATATGAAAATCCTAGACAAATAATTTCTAACTGTATTTTTATAAAACAAGATAAAACTTTAGCAATACGTATAACTATGGATCCATTTTGTTATCACTTAATTAAAAATTTAAATAAACCATTAATATCTACTTCTGCAAATTTATCTGGGGATCCAACTCCAAAATCTTTTTCTGAAATTCATCCATCTATATTAAATAACATTGATTATGCTGTAAATTTTCGTAGACAAGAAAAATATATGTATAATGAATCTTCTATTATAAAATTGGTTTCTAATAAAATAACAATATTACGTTAATAACTTATATAAATAACATGAATTTAATTTCAGCTATTAACGACAATATATTTCAAATAATTACTCATGCGGCAAGAAATATAAAACAAGATTGTTATGTAATAGGAGGATATGTACGTGATTTTTTGCTTGGGGTTAACAAAGAAAAAAAAGATGATGCAAAAAAAGATGTAGATATTTTAACTATAGGAGAAGGAATTAAATTGGCTAAAGAGGTTTCTAAATATATTACACCATCTCCAAAAATAAATATCTTTAAACGTTTTGGTACAGCTATGTTAGAATATCAAAATATAAAAATAGAATTTGTAGGATCTAGAAAAGAATCCTATAATATTTGCAGTAGAAATCCTATCATAGCACCTGGTTCTTTACAAGATGATCAAAATAGAAGAGATTTTACTATTAACGCTTTAGCAATTAGTTTAAATAAAACAAATTATGGTCAATTGATTGATCCATTTGGTGGATTATTAGATTTAAAAAAAAAAATATTAAGAACTCCACTGAATTCAGATATTACTTATTCTGATGATCCGTTAAGAATGATAAGGGCTATAAGATTTGCAACTCAATTAAAGTTTATGATTGATAAATCTTCTTTTCAATCAATTAAAAAAAATAAACACAGAATTAGTATTATTTCTATAGAAAGAATTGTAGAAGAATTACATAAAATTATTTTAACTAAAAATCCTTCTGTAGGCATATTATTATTATATAATTCTGGATTGTTACAAACAATATTACCTGAATTAACTTTATTACAAGGTATAGAAGAAAAATATGGATATAAACATAAAGATAATTTTTTTCATACATTGAAAGTATTAGATAATATTAGTAAAAATAAACATAATACTATATGGTTAAGGTGGGCCGCCTTACTTCATGATATTGGAAAAACGAATACAAAAAAATTTATTCCAAAAATAGGATGGTCTTTTCATGCACATGAATTAGTAGGATCTAGAATGATTTCAAATATCTTTAAAAGATTAAAGTTACCACAAGGATATCCTATGAAATATGTAACAAAAATTATTAAAAATAGTTCTAGACCTATAGCATTAATATCTGATAATACTAGTGATTCTGCAATACGTAGATTATTATTTGATATGGGAGATGATCTAGATGATTTAATACGATTATGTGTAGCAGATATTACAACAAAAAATATAGAAAAAGAAACAACATATAAAAAAAACTTTTTTCTTTTAGTTAGAAGAATAAAAAAATTAGAACAACAAGATAGAATAAAAAACTGGAAATCACCTATATCAGGAAATGATATTATGAACGCTTTTGATATTACTCCATGCAAAACAATAGGAATTATTAAGAATTATATTAAAGAGTCTATTTTAGAAGGAAGGATATATAATGAATATCATTCAGCATATTTAATGATGTTAAAAAAAGGTGATGAATTAGGATTAAAAAGAAAAATTAGTAATGGTAATGTGGTTATCTAATATTGACGGAAAAGAAAAAAAAACAATAATACTATTAATTCATCCTAACCCAGATGGCGATGCATTAGGATCTTCTTTAGCACTATACTTTTATTTAAAAAAATTAAAACATGATGTGTACTTAATTTCTCCTACAGAATATTCAGAATTTTTTAAATGGCTTCCAGGAAATGATAATATTATTATTTTGTCTGATCAAACAGAACGTTTTATAAAAAAAAAGGTATATAATTCAGATTATTTATTTTTTATTGATTTTAATAATTTATATAGAATAAAAAATATGAAAGAATTGTTTTCCAATTATAAAGGAAAAACAATATTAATTGATCATCATCCTTTTCCATCCAAATTTGATTTTATGTTGTTTGATTCTAACGTTTCAGCAACTAGTATATTAATTTATAGATTAATATACAATATGAATAATTTAGATAAAATTGATAAAAATATAGCTACTTGTTTATATGTTGGCATAATGACTGATACAGGATTTTTTAGATTTCCATCTGTTACATCAGAAACTCATTTCATCGCTATTCAATTACTAAATCAAGGAATTGATATTCAAAATATTTATTTTCATCTTAAAGTAACATATAATATATCAAAATTAAAGATTTTATCTCAAGCTTTAAATAAAATTAAGATAATAGATCAATATAGAACAGCTTATACTAGTATTAGTGAATCAGATATTATATCTAGTAATTCATATAATACAAGTGATACAGATGGTATTGTTACCTACGGATTAGGAATAAAAAACATTGTTTTTTCTGTTTTCTTTTTTGAGCAATATAAAACTTCAACAATTAAAATTTCTTTTCGTTCAATAGGTCAATTTGATGTTAATCAATTTGCACGAAAACATTTTAAAGGTGGAGGACATAAAAACGCAGCAGGAGGAATATCTAGTATAAGTCTTTCTGAATCAATTGATTATTTTTTAAATATTATTAAAAAATATAAACATGATCTTACTTTTTCCATTTAATATTACATCCTTGACTTAATTTTTTTGTGAATTGTATTGGTTGTTCTTTTAATATATTATCTAGTATATTTTGTATATCTATTCCACTTACTGGAATATTATTTCCTGGTCTAGAATCGTCAAATTGACCATAGTAACATAAATTTTGATTTTGAAAAATAAAAAATTCTGGAGTACATTTTGCTCCGTAATATTTTGCAACTTGTTGTGTTCGATCAAAAAAATAAGGAAAAGGATATCCTAATTGATGTGCTACTTTTTTCATATTTTCAGGAGAATCTTCTGGATATTGTTGAATATCATTAGAATTAATAGATAAAAATGATATATTTTTATTAATATACTCATTAGATAATAGAATTAGTTTGTTATTAATATGTTTAACAAATGGACAATGATTGCAAATAAACATAATTACAGTTCCTAGATCAGAAAAAAAATCTTTCAAAGATTTTTTGACCCCAGATTTAGTTTCTAATAATTCAAAATTTTTTAGTTTTTTCTGTTTTATATCGTAATCAGAATAAGTAATAACCATAATATTATTATTTTTTTTTCTTCAAAAAAGAATATTTTTTTCTTTCTTCTAGAGCTAGTTCTTCATCTATTAGTATTCTGCCACTATGTTCATCGATTAATAATTTATTTCTTTGCATAAGTTCATAATATTTTTGTGGTGTAATAAGTAAATAAGATCCTAATGGAGCTCCTCTTTGAACTGGAGCTACTGCAATGCCATTTTTTACTCCATTTCTTATTCTTATATAAGTTTGTAATAATTCTTTATCTAATTCCTTTGAAAGGATATCGGATTGTTTTCTTAACAATTGTTCTTCTTTTTCATTGTCTACACAAATTTGATCTAATTCTATTTTTTTATGAATGATATGTTCTTGTTCATTTTTAAATGTTATTTCTTGTTGTTCCAACAGTATTTTATACTTATTAATTTTATGGGTAATTTCTTTTATTTTTTTATTATATAATTGTATTTCTAATTTTTGATAATCAATTTCTTTATTCAAAGAATATAATTCATTGTCATTTTTTATATTATTTTTTTGTTTATTATATTTTATAATTAATATATCCGATTGTTTAATATATTTTTGTTTTTGTAAAATTTCTTCATTCAAAGCATGAATATGCTTTTTAGTATTTTCTAATAATTTTTTTGTTTTTTCAAGTTCATCTTGTATAATTTTAATTTCTATAGGTATATTCATGCGAAATTCTTTAATTTCATCTATCCTAGTATCTATTAATTGAAGATTGTATAATTTTCTTAACTTATCTACTACTTGAATAGTTTTTTCTTTTTTTTTCATTTTTAATAAAAATATTGAATAGGATTTGTACAAATTGAGGATTCCTCAATATCAATTGAGGAAAAATTTTTTTGTAAAAAAGATTGTATTATTAATTTATTAAATTTTTCAGATTCATAATGATTAATATCAATAATAAAAATTTTATTTTGTGATTTAAAAAAATCATGATATTTTAAATCAGATGAAACAAAAACTTGATATTTTTCTTTTATAGCATGTTCAATACCAAAACTACCTGATCCTGATATTATAGCTATTTTCTTTAATTTTTTACCAATAAATAAAGAATGTCTTATGTAAGATAATGACATTTTAGTTTTTAAAAAACGTAAAAAATCATATTCATTCATTTCTTTCTTTAACATACCGGATATGCCTATTCCTAAACGTGAATTATAATTTTCTAAATTATAAATTTCATAAGCTACTTCTTCATAAGGATGACTTTTAAAAAGAGCGTTTTTAATATAGTTAATTTTATGATATGGAAAAATAACATTTATGCAAGTTTCTTTTTCCATATGCAAATGTTGTTTTTTACCAATAGCAGGGGTAGCATCTTCATTTCCTAGAAAAGTTCCAATACCATCAAAATTATAACTACAACAACTATAATTGTTAAATTCTCCAGCACCAGCAGAAAATAAAGAGTTTCTAACTCTTTCTGCATAAGAAATAGGAACATAAGTTGTTAATTTTTTGATTATGCCTTTCTTAGGAAAGACTACTTTAGTATTATATAAATCTAATATATTAGATATGTAAGAATTAATTCCATTCCATATAACATCTAAATTTGTGTGAATAACGTAAATAGATATATTATTTTTTAATGATAAAATAATAATTTTCTCTTGACTACTTAATCCAGTTAATTTGTTTATTGGTTTGAAAAGTATAGGATGAAAAGAAATGATTAAGTTACATTTTTTATTTATAGCTTCTTCTATTACTTTCTCTGTAATATCTAAAGTTATCAATAGTTTTTTAATTATTTGTTCATACGATCCTATAATTAATCCAACATTATCATACGGTTCAGAATATTCTATTGGAGCAAAATTTTCTAATTTATCTGTAATATTTTTTACTGTTATATCCATAAATGTTGAGCAAATTTATAAAAAAATTTATTTTAATAATAACATAAAATTATATTTTTGAAACTAAAAATAGTTTATGAATTTGATTAAAAAAAAACCGGATTGGATAAGAGTGAAATTTTCAATTGGCAAAAATTATCAAAAAATTAAAAATTTAATTTTTTTACATAAATTAAATACAATTTGTCAAAGTGGAAATTGTCCAAATATAGGAGAATGTTGGGGTAAAGGGGTTGCAACTTTTATGATTTTAGGATCTATTTGTACTAGATCATGTAAATTTTGTGGAGTCAAAACTGGAAAACCAGACAATATTGATTGGAAAGAACCAGAAAAAATAGCTAAATCGATTAAAATATTAAATCTAAATCATGTCGTTATTACTTCTGTAAATAGAGATGATTTAAAGGATATGGGTACATATATTTGGGAACAAACTATAATCAAAATAAAAGAATTAAATCCTAAAATTACAATAGAAACATTAATTCCAGATTTCAGAGGAAACAAAAAAATAATAGATAGAATCATAAAATTAAATCCAGAAATTATTTCTCATAACGTAGAAACTGTTTATAGACTAACAAAAGAAGTGAGAATTCAAGCAAAATATGATAGGAGTCTTTTTGTATTGAAATATATTAAAGAAGAAAATACTAAAATTCGTACAAAAACGGGTATTATGTTAGGATTGGGTGAAACAAAAGAAGAAGTATTAGAAACAATGCAAGATATCAAACATTCTAAAGTAGACATTTTAACAATTGGACAATATTTGCAACCTTCTAGAAAACATTTTCCAGTACGTTTTTTTGTATCTCCAAAAGAATTTTTAGAATATGAAAAAATTGGATTAAAAATGGGATTCAAATATGTAGAAAGTGGGCCATTAGTTCGTTCATCTTATCATGCGGAAAAACACGTATTATAAACAATTATTTTATATTTCCAAATGAATAATTAAATTTATCATTATTCCAAATTTTTTTTTCTTTTAATAATGTTTTAAGATAAAAATAAATTGATTTATCATCTTGTTTAGAAAAAATAAACAATTTATCTATAGCACGAGTAGTAGCGACATATAATAAGTTGGTATTTTCAAATTGTGATTGATCAAGACTCTCTTCATAGCAATTCCATAAATATGGATCATAATGTGTTTTTATATATGTTTCTAAATGAGAATCTATTTCTAAATAAAATTTATCTAAGCCATGATATAATTTAGGATTGATGTTGATCCATATTCCTTCTTTGAGTTTTGATTTGATCTTCCAATCAGCAAAAGGTAATATAACAATAGGAAATTGTAATCCCTTTGATTTATGTATAGTCATAACACGAATCGCATTGATATTATCAGTATTATATGTGATACTAATTTTACATTTGTTATATTCCCAATATTCTAAAAAATCTATCATAGAATTACCTATAAGTTTTTTAGATTTATGAACCAAATTTAAAAAAGAATATATAAATGATTTATTATTTGAATTTAGCAAATCAAACACATCAATAATTTTTTCTGCTATATAATATATAGATTGATTATACATTGTATCAAAATTGAAACATCTACTGATTTTACTTTTTATGATATAATTAATAATATTTATAAAATATAAATTTAATGGTAAATGCAATGTTTGTTTAATAAAATCATGTATATCATAGTTTAATAACACTGATTGTTTGTTCACAAGTAACAATAAAATTATAGCAATTCTATGTTTAATACAGTTGGGATTTACATAAAGATAAAAAATATGTATAATAATTTTTACATCTAAACTATTCTTTAGAAGAAAAG
Source organism: Blattabacterium cuenoti (assembly GCF_014252355.1). Taxonomy (GTDB): domain Bacteria; phylum Bacteroidota; class Bacteroidia; order Flavobacteriales; family Blattabacteriaceae; genus Blattabacterium; species Blattabacterium cuenoti_AD. Next base: position 161,456 of record NZ_CP059217.1, on the reverse strand, counting down.
AAACATTTGTATTTACATTAAATCCATTTTTCATTAGCTGTTCATACAAAAAATATCCTTCTTCGTTTTTTCTTACTAAAATTGCTATATCTGATAATTTATAGTTGTTCTTTAGTAAGTTATTAATAATTTTTTCTGTATGTTCATAAACATATTCTTTATGATTTTTTTGTGTTTTACAAATAAAAAATAATTTTACATAACCTCCATATTTTTTAAATATTTTTTGTGTAGATGTTTTATATATATTATTATAAATAGGAGAATTAAAAGATTGTGATATAGAATAGTATAGTAAATTATTAAATTTTACTATTTCTTCAAAACTACGAAAATTAGTGTTTATAGAACAAATTCTTTTCTGATAATATTTAGAAGGAGTATATAAAAGATTAAAAAATGATTTTGAATCTCCTCCTCTAAATCGATAAATTGATTGTTTTGGATCTCCGACAATTATAACATTTCCGTTTTCTGATAATGTATTTTCTACTAAAATTTTTATATTTTCCCATTGTAAATATGAAATATCTTGAAATTCATCAATAAGATAATGTTTGTATTTCGTTCCTATTTTTTCATATATTGTTGGTGGTACAATATTTTTTATTATTTTATTATAAAGTATTTGATTTAATTCTTCATTAAGCAAAATATTGTTATCTTTTTTGAATAAAACCAATTCTTTCTTTATTTCATCTATTAGAATAAATAAATTCAATTTTTTTAAAATTAGTTTGTCTAGAATATATGAGGATATGCCTAATTTATAACTTAAAACAGCTTTATGATATAAATCAATAATATGTGATTGGTATTTATTAATTAAATTTTTTTGATATACATTAGCATTATTATTGTATAATGTATGATTTTCTATTTGTTCAAAACAAATAATTGGATAATCTTTGATCTTGCAAAGATTTTTAAAAAATTTTGGAATTTTTTTATAATAAAAAGAAGAAGTTATAATAGAAGTTTTTGTTAAAAAATTAAAAAATTTATTTCCTTGTTTTTTACATTCATATTCAAAGACATTTGTTCTATTTAATAAGGTATTTTTTAAATTAATCCAATCTATTGGAGATTTTTTTTTTATTCCAATCATTGGAAAATAGTGAATTTCTTTCACTATTAATTTTAAAATTTTTATCAGTTCTAACTTTATATCCCAGTTTTTACCTGCCTTTAATTTTTCTAATGAATATTTTTTTAAAAAAAAATTATTAACTTTTTTCGTAGTATAATAATTAAGTTTATATAAAATTTTTTCTGCTACTTCTAATAAAAATTCATTGGTATTAATTTCTAAATTAAAATTTTTTTTTACAAAAAAAGATTGAATAATATGATAAGTAAATTTATCTATTGTTTGTACAGAAAATGATGAAAAATCATTCAAAATAGATAACAATATTTTTTTAGAACGTTTTGCAAGTTCTTGATCAGTAATATTAAAATTTTTTTTAAAATCATTTTTCCAAGAATCGTATTCTTTATTATGTGTATATTTTGTTTTTTGTGCAAAATATTTAATACATTGTAATATTCTTTCTTTTAATTCTTCAGAAGATTTATTAGTAAAAGTTAAACATAAGATTCTTGTAAATTCGTTTTGATTATCACTTTTTAATAATATGTATAAATAGTTTTTTGCTAAACAATTTGTTTTTCCAGAACCTGCAGAGGCATTATATATTTTTAATATAGATGTAGTCAAAATAAAATAAATGGGAATAAATCAAAATGGTTTTTACGAATTTCAATAAAAAAATCTTTTTTACATACATTTGTTGATGATCCATTATAAATATATATATACAAATGTCTGAAAAATTTCCTTATGGAGTAGCTACCGGTAATTTAGTTAAAGAACTATTTCAATACGCTCAAGAAAATCATTTTGCTATACCTGCTGTAAATGTTATTGGTTCTAATACCATGAATGCTGTAATGGAAACAGCATCAAAATTGCATTCTCCAGTAATTATTCAATTATCTAATGGTGGAGCACGTTTTAATGCTGGAAAAGCACTTAATAATAATAATCAATTAGCAGCTATTAGAGGATCAGTAACATGCGCCCTTCATATTCATGAATTATCTAAGCATTATAAATCTACAGTGATTCTTCATACTGATCATTGTTCAAAAAATGATCTTCCATGGATAGAAGGATTACTAAATGAAAATGAAAAATATTATAAACGTTTTGGAAAAACATTATTTAGTTCACATATGTTAGATCTTTCTCAAGAATCTTTAGAAGAGAATATTAAATTGTGTGAAAAATATTTTAAAATAATGAATAAAATGAAAATGACTATAGAAATAGAACTTGGGATTACAGGTGGAGAAGAAGATGGTGTTGACAACTCTAATATAGAAAATGAAAGATTATATACTCAACCACAAGATGTTTCATATGCATATGAAAAAATGATAAAAATTAGTCCTAACTTTATTGTAGCTGCTTCTTTTGGAAATGTTCATGGTGTATATAAACCTGGAAATGTTATATTACGTCCAATATTATTGAAAAAGACTCAGGATTATATACAACAAAAATTTAATACCAAAAAAAATCCTGTTTATTTTGTATTTCATGGAGGTTCAGGTTCCTCTAAAGAGGATATTAAAAATGCTATTAATTATGGAGTAATTAAAATGAATATAGATACAGATTTGCAATATGCTTTTACTTGTGGAGTTCGTGATTATATAAATAAAAATAATCAATATATTCAAAAACAAATAGGCAATCCAAAAGGAGATAATATTCCAAATAAAAAATATTATGATCCAAGAGTTTGGCTTAGAGAAGGAGAAAAGTCTTTTAGCATGTTTTTAAAAACATATTTCAAATTATTGAATAATATTAACACTTTATCATAAAATCATGGCTTGGTTTCTAAGAAAAAAAAGAAATATTGTTACATCCACAAAAAATAGAAAAGAATTACCAAAAGGTCTTTGGTACAGGACCCCAAGTGGAAAAATTATAGATACAGAAGAACTTAAAAAGAATGCTTATGTTAGTCCAGAAGATGGATATCATGTAAGAATTCGTAGTCAAGAATATTTTGAAATTCTTTTTGATAATGGAAAATTTTTGGAACTAAATATGCATATGATTAGCAAAGATCCTATTAAATGGATAGATAGAAAAACATATGAAGATAGGATAAAAGATGCTATAAAAAAAACAAAATTATATGATGCTATTAGAACAGGAATTGGAAAAATAAAAGGATTAGATTTGGTAATTTCTTGTATGGATTTTTCTTTTATAGGAGGATCTATGGGTTCTGTAGTAGGAGAAAAAATATCTAGAGCAATTAAATATTGTATTGAAAATAAATATCCATATGTATTGATTTCTAAATCTGGAGGGGCTAGAATTATGGAATCATCTTTTTCTTTGATGCAAATGGCAAAAACAATTGCTAGATTAACTCAATTAAGAGATTCACGAATACCTTATATTTCTGTTCTTACAGATCCCACTACGGGGGGGGTTACTGCATCCTATGCATTACTTGGAGATATAAATATTGCAGAACCTGGGGCATTAATTGGGTTTGCAGGTCCACGAGTTATTAGAGAAACTATTGGAAAGGATCTACCTAAAGGATTTCAAACTGCTGAATTTTTATTAGAACATGGATTTATAGATTTGATTTCTTCTAGAACTAAATTGAAAAATAATCTGTATCAATTAATTTCTATGATGATAGAATAAAAAATCTATTCCCATTCAATAGTAGATGGAGGTTTGGAAGTTATATCATATACTATACGATTAATTCCTTCTACTTCATTAATAATTCTATTTGATATAGTTTCTAAAAAATCATATGGCAGATAAGCAAAAGTTGATGTCATAAAATCTTCAGTATTAATTGCACGTAATACTGCAGTATATTCATATGTTCTTTTATCTCCCATAACTCCTACAGATTTTATTGGTAATAAAATAATAAATGCTTGATCTACATGTTGATAAATATTATATTTTTTTAATTCATGTATAAGAATACTTTCTGCCTTTTTAATAATATCAATTTTTTGTTGATTGACTTCTCCAATAATGCGAATGCTTAATCCAGGTCCAGGAAATGGATGTCTATATACTATTTCTTTAGAAATGCCTAGTTTTTCACCTATTTTTTTGACTTCATCTTTAAATAACATTTTTAATGGTTCAATAAGTTTAAAATCTATATCTACTTTTGGCATACCACCAACATTATGATGAGATTTAATCATGAAATGATTCATATTTTGTGTTAATTTTGGATCTATAGATGATTCAATCATATCTGAATAAATAGTTCCTTGTGCTATAAATCCTACATTTTGAATTTTTTTTGCTTCTTCCTGAAAAATATCAAGAAATTCTTTTCCTATTAATTTTCTTTTTTGTTCTGGATCACTCACTCCATTTAAAATAGATAAAAAACGTTTTTTTGCATCTATAATTTTGATATTAATATTGATTTGTTGGCATGATAAAATTATTTTTTTTGTTTCATATTCCATCAATAATCCAGTATCTACAAAAATACAGTATAAATGATCACCAATTGATTTATGCAGTAAATATGCGGTAACACATGAATCTATACCACCTGATAATCCTAATATTACATTTTTATTTTTTGTTGTTTTTTTGATATTATTTATAGTTGTTTTTATAAATTGTGTAAAAAATTTATTAGATTTTAATTGTGTGACACATTTACATATCTTTAAAACAAAATTTTTAATTATTAATTTTCCGAACTTAGTGTGAGTTACTTCTGGATGAAATTGTAATGCATAAATATGTTTTTCTAAATAACAATATGCTGAAATAGAAGAATAATTTGTGTATCCAATTATTTTAAAATTTGTTGGAATTTGTTTAATTTCATCACAATGGCTCATCCAAACAATGGATTTATTTGGAATTCCATGAAATAATAAATTATCATTTACTTCATTTTTTATGAAAAAATTTGTTTTTCCATATTCTTTATATTTTGATGGACTAATTTTTCCCCCAAACATAAATGCAAGCACTTGCATTCCATAACAAATTCCAAGTATAGGAATATTTAATTTAAAAATTGATCGGGATATTAATGGTGGATTATTTTCATAAACAGAAAATGGGCCTCCTGATAAAATTATACCATTTGGCATTATGGATTTAATATCTGAAGTATGATATGGATATATTTTTGCATTGACTCCAATTTCTCTTATTTTTCTAGCTATGAGATGAGTATATTGAGAGCCAAAATCTAGTATTAATATACAATGGTTTTTCATTTTATTGTTTATTAATTATCTATAATAATCCAATGTCTTTTCTAAAAGAAACATTTTGAAAAAATATTTGTTTGACTTTATTATAGGTATTTTTTCTAGCTTCATATATTGATTTTCCTAATCCAACTAAATTTAAAACTCTTCCACCAACTGTTATCCAGTTGTTATTTTCTTGTTTAGCCCCAGCAATAAAAAATGGTTCTTTTAATAAATTAATTCCCTTTATCATGTGGCCAGTATTATATTGATTTGGATATCCTTTTGAAGATAAAACAACACAACAAGAACATAAGTCTTTCCAAGAAAGTATTATTTTTTTTTTTAAAATAGCATATCGTAAAACTTGTAAAAAATTACTATTCATTATTGGTAATAAAGATTGAGTTTCAGGATCCCCCATCCTGGTGTTATATTCCAATAAATAAATTTTATTCGATGGAGTAATCATTAATCCAAAATAAATAAACCCATAAAACATCAAATTTTCTGCATAAAGTCCTTCTACAGTTGGTAATAATATATTTTTTTTAAAATCGATCCAAATATCTTTTGTCATATATGGATTAGGTGAAATAGATCCCATCCCTCCAGTATTATGTCCTGTTTCTGCTTCACCTATTTTTTTATAATCCATAGCAGATAAAAAAGGAATTATTTCTTTACCGTTCAAAATAGAAATAATAGAAGACTCATTACCTATTAATTTTTCTTCTATTATAATTTTTTCTCCTGATTTTCCAAATTTTTTATCTATCATGATAGAATGTAATGCTTGTTCTGCTTCCATTTTATTATTAACAATAAGTACTCCTTTTCCTTCAGCAATTCCATTAGTTTTTATAACTAATGGGTATTTTGTTTTTTTGATGAAATTAAAAGCATCTATATATGAATAAAAGCTATGATATTTAGGCGTTTTAATTCCATATTTTTTCATAAATGATTTTGAAAATGATCTATCTCCTTCTAATTTAAAAGAATACAAATTTGGGCCTAATATTCTAAATCCAAAATGTTGAAAGCGATCTACTATTCCATAAGATAAAAATTTTTCTGAGCCTACAACCGTAAGATCTATATTATTAATTTTTACAAATGAACAAATATTTTCTTCTATATTGTGATTAATATCAAATTTAATATTTATCCCTATCTGATTAGTTCCACCATTACCAGGATAAAAATAAAGTTTTATGTAAGGTGAATCTTGCAATAATTTTTTACCAATAGCATGTTCACGACCACCACTACCAAGAATTAAAATTTTCATAAATTAATTATTTTATTGTTTAATGTTTAAAATGTCTAATTCCAGTAAATCCCATGGCAATTCCATATTGATCACAGGCTATTATAGATTCATTATCTCGAATAGATCCTCCTGGTTGAAGAATAGCACTTATTTTTCCGGACATAGCTACTTCATCTACTATATCTCGAAATGGGAAAAAAGCATCAGAAACAAGAACCATATTTTCTGTTTCTTTTTCTAATGCTCTTTGAATTGCTTGACGAGCCGCCCAAATACGATTGGTTTGTCCACCAGAAATACCTAAGGTTTGAGTTCCTTTAGATAACACAATTGCATTAGATTTCACAAATTTTATAATTTTGTTTGCAAATAATAAAGAAGCCATTTCTTCATTAGAAAAATTTTTTTTAGTAACAATTCGATAAGTATTATTGGACATATTATTATATTCTTGAACTAATATTCCTCCATCTATTTGAAAAAATTCTATGTTTGTGTCTACAATTTTATTATTTATACGAATAATTCTTATGTTTTTTTTTGTTTTTAAAATATCTAAGGCCTCTTGTGAATAACCAGGAGATAAGATTATTTCTAAAAATATATTGTTTATATTTATAGCTAATTCTTTATTTATGAGTGGCATATTCAAAGCCATAATTCCTCCAAAAGAAGAAATTTTATCCGATTCATAAGTTTTTTTAAAAGCGTCTAAAATATCTTTTCCTATTGCTACTGCACAAGGAGTAGAATGTTTAACCGTACAACAAGTAGGTTGATTAAATTCTGATACAATTTTCCATGCAACATCGATATCTTTTAAGTTATTTAATGACAATAATTTTCCATGTAATTGATTTAAATTTTGCATAAGTCCTTTATGAGTAGGACTAATATAAGAAGCAGCTTTTTGATGCGGATTTTCTCCATATCGTAGATTCATTTGTTTTTTATAAATAGTATGAAAATACATAGGAAAATCTTCTTGTTTTTTACCCATTAAAAATTTTGAAATACATAAATCGTAATAAGAAGTAATATTAAATGCTTTTGATGATAATTTTTTTCTCAAACTAAAAGAAATATTGCCATTATTTTCTATTTCTTTTTTAACTAAAATATAATCATCTGTATCTGCAATAGGAGTAACATAAAAAAAATTTTTTGCTGCAGCTCTTAATAAAGATGGTCCACCTATGTCAATAAATTCAATTAATGATTGAATAGAAGATTTTTCTTTTTTTTCAAAAAATGGATAAAAATTTACTATAACTATATCAATAGGTGTTATATATTTACTTTTTAGAATATCCATATGTTGATTAATAGAACGATTTGCTAAGATTCCTATATAAATATTTGGATGAATAGTTTTAATTCTTCCATCTAATATTTCATTGGAGTCAAATAAATCTGATACAGACCGTACTTTATGTATTCCATGTTTTTTTAAATACTGAAAAGTTCCTTCAGTAGCGATTATTTGATATCCATTATTATTGAGAAAATCAACAAATTTCAATAGTTTGTCATTTTTGTTATACACACTAATTAAAGCACCTTTCATTTTCATAAAAACACAATAAATATTAATTACAGTTTAATCTTTAAATTATCTTAATAGATTGTATTATAATCTCTTTTTCTATTATAGAAATTTTTTTACATAGGGACATATATGTATCGTTATTGGATATTTTGCATGATTTATTTAAAATAATTTCTCCTAAATCTATATCTTTTGTTACATAATGAATCGTAGCTCCTGATAGTTGTTCTTTGTTTTTTAAAACTTCTTTATGTACTTTAATTCCATACATTCCTTTTCCACCATATTTAGGTAGTAGTGATGGATGAATGTTAATTATTTTACCATACCATTTATCACAAAATTCTTGATTAAGAATAGAAAGAAATCCAGACATAACAATTATATCTACACAGTATTTTTTTAAAACAAAATGCATTTTTTCATAAATATTATTTGATTTATTATTAAATTTATCTAATAAAAAAGTTGGAATCTTTTTTTGTATACTTCGGGTAATAGCTAAACAAACTCTATCTGCAATCACTAAATTTACTTTAAAATTTGTAAGTATACCAATATCAATTGATTTTAAAATATGTAACATATTAGATCCTTTTCCTGAAACTAAAATAGCTAGTTTTTTTTTTATCATAAATATTTTTATTTTATTAAAACTTGTTTATTTCCTTTCAATATATTACCAAATACAAATGGATTTTCACCTGAAGAACGTAATTTATTTAATATCGAAAATTGATCTTGTATAGATGCTATTATAATCATTCCTACTCCCATATTAAATGTTTTCCACATTATTTGATCAGATAATTTTCCTTGATTTTGAATATAATTAAAAACAGGTTGAATAGGAATGTTATTTTTATATATTATAGCTAATATATTTTGAGGTAAAATACGAAGTAAATTTGCAATAATACCTCCACCAGTAATATGAACTAATCCATGTATATCAAAATTTTTTATCAATTTTTGAATGGATGAATAATAAATTTTAGTTGGAACTAAAAGTGTTTCATAAAATGGTTGTTGATTAAATTCTTTATTCAATAAATATTCTGTATTAAAAATACTTCGAATTAAGGAAAAGCCATTACTATGAACCCCTGAAGATGGTACCCCAATTATAATATCTCCATCTTTAATCAATTTTTTTCCATTTATAATTTTATGTCGTTCTACAATACCCAAACAAAATCCAGCAACTTCATAATCATTTTTTTTATAAAATCCTTTCATTTCTGCAGTTTCCCCACCAATCATACAGGTATCAGTTTCTTTACAAGCAATTGCCATTCCTTGTATAATTTGATTGAAAATTTTATCATCTAATTTACCACAAGCTAAATAATCCAAAAAAAATAATGGAGTTGCACCATGACACAAAACGTCATTAATACACATAGCAAAACAATCTTTTCCAATTATATCATATTTTTTATAATGTATAGCTATACATATTTTAGTTCCAACACCATCAACGCCAGAAACTAAAACAGGATTTTTATATTTATTAATAGGTATATTATAAAGTGCTGAAAAAAAATCTAAATCACTAATTACATTATTATTATATGTTGGTTTAACAATAGGGGTAATTTGAGATATAAGGCTGTCTTTCATCTTGAATTTATTATATCATAATATACAATCATTTTTATTTTATTTATTATCAATAGGATAATTTTCAGTAAAACAACCAAAACAATAATTGTGACTACCTAAAATTTCTATTAAATTTTTCATACTTAAAAATTCTAAAGTATCTACATCTAAAACTTTTGCAATCTCACTTTTATTCATTTTATAGGAAATCAGATCTTCTTTACTTGGTGTATCAACTCCCAAATAACATGGTGCAATAATAGGTGGAGATGCACTTCTAAAATGTATTTCTTTAGCACCTGCTTTTCTTAATACATTAACTAGTCTACGACTTGTTGTACCACGAACAATTGAATCATCAATAATCACAATTTTTTTACCTATAATTTCATTTAAAATAGAATTTAATTTTAAATTAACCATTCTTTCACGAACTTCTTGTTTAGGTAAAATAAAAGATCTTCCTATATATTTATTTTTTACTAAAATTGGCTTAAATGGTATTCCAGATGCTTTGGAATAACCAATAGCTGAAGGAACTCCTGAATCTGGGACTCCTATCACGACATCTGCACTAATTGGATTTTGTTCATAAAGTTTTTTTCCACTTTGTTCACGTATTTTATAAACACTTATATTTTCTATAAAAGAATCTGGACGAGAAAAATAAATGTACTCAAAAGAACAAATTTTGCACTTAGTTAATTTTTTTTTTTTTAAAAAAGAAAATTGTATAGAATTTGTATCTATGATTATCATTTCGCCAGGAAAAATATCTCTAATATAAACTCCTCCTATAGAATCTATTCCACAAGTTTCAGAGCTAAAAATATAAGTCTTTTCATCTAATATTCCATAACATAAAGGTCTTATTCCATTTGGATCTCTGAAAGCAGCTATTTTATTATTCATGAGAACTATAACAGAATATGCTCCTTTTATATTTAAAATAGTTTTTCTAATTGCTTTTTCTAAATTATTATGATTGGATAATAAATATTTTTGAATTAAACGTAAAATAACTTCTGAATCAGAATATTCAGATATAAATTTAAATCCTTCTGACTCTAATTGGGTTCTAATCTGTTTAGCATTAGTTAAATTTCCATTGTGAACTATAGATATAATACTTCGTCCGTAAGCATCTTCTCCACCAAAAAATGGTTGAATATTTTTTTTGCTTTGACCCCCTTCTGTAGAATATCGTGTGTGTCCAATAGCAGCATTTCCATGATAACATTCAATATTAGAAATTTGTCTAAAAAAATCTAATACTAATCCTTCGCTTTTATGAGATAAAATAAACCCATCTTTCAATACTGAAAATCCACAGGCTTCTTGTCCTCTATGTTGCAAGGCAAATAATCCAAATTGAATTAAAGAAAATGTATCAATTTTATTAGGAGAATAAATACCAAAAATTCCACATTCTTCATTAAATCTATCGAAATATTCTTTTTGATTATTGTTAATAAACAATTTATAATTGTTATTTGTCAATTTTGTTTAAAACTTCCATATAAGCATTAATGATTTCTTCATTACTATATCCGATTCTAAAACAATCTTTATCAAGTTTTTTATTTGTTGCTTTATCCCAAAGACGACAAGTATCAGGACTAATTTCGTCAGCAAGTAAAATGTCTTGTTCCTGATTTTTTCCAAATTCTAATTTCAAATCAACTAATATAATATTTTTATCAAACAAAAATTTTTTAATTATTTTATTTATATCTAATGATATTCTATTAATAATATTTAATTCTTCATAAGAAATAATCTTTAAAAAAACTGCATGATCATGATTAATAAAAGGATCTTTTAAAAAATCATTTTTATAAAAAATTTCAAAAATTGGATTTTGTATGTATACTCCTTCTTTGATTCCTAAACGTTTAGACATACTTCCAAATACTATATTTCTAATAACAAATTCTAATGTAAATAAATCTAATTTATTACATAATTGTTCTCTATTATTGATTCTACGAATAAAATGAGTTTTTATTCCAAAAGAATTTATCAAATTAAACATTATTGCAGATATTTTATTGTTAATAATTCCTTTTTGATTTAAAATTTGTTTTTTATCCCCATCAAATGAGGTAATAATATCTTTATAATGAATAATAATTTCATTAAGATTATCCGTATTATATATTTTTTTAGTTTTTCCTTCAAAAAGAAAATTATTTTTATAATTTATATACATAATTAATTTAGATTACAACTTAATTATTTTTTGATGTTTTTAATCAAATTTTTTTTATTTTCTATTCTAAATCTTATTAAAGATGTTTGTACATTTTTATCTTTTATAGATAAAATATGTACTGCTAATAATGCAGCATTATATGCATTGTTTATCCCTACAGTAGCTACTGGAACACCTTTAGGCATTTGCAATATAGACATAGTAGCATCCAGCCCTCCCAATAATCCATTATCAATATTATAAATCGGGACGCCAATCACAGGTATAATTGTTGTTGATGCAATTATACCTGGAAGATGTGCAGATAAACCAGCCCCAGCTATAATTACATCTGTTTTTCTTTCATTTTCAATTTCTTGAATTTTTTTATATAATACATCCGGTAAACGATGAGCTGAAATAATATAAGTTGTGTTTTCAATATTAAACTGATTTAACGTATTTTCTGCTACATTCATAATTTTTTTATCTGAGTGACTGCCACAAAAAATTAATACTTTCATAATAACAAAATTTTTTATACAAAATATTCTACTGCATTTTTAAAAATAGAATCTTCATTAATAATATTAGGAATATTTTTTAACAATCCATGTTTAAAACGTTCTGGATGAGTCATTTTACCATAAATTTTTCCATTTTCATTTAATAATCCTTCTACTGATTGAAGTGATCCATTAGGATTGAATGCTTTGTCTAAAGTAGGAGTTCCTTGAAAATTTACATATTGAGTGGCTATTTGATTTTTTTTGAATAGAATGTCAGTAATTTTTTTATTAGCATAAAATCTACCTTCTCCATGAGATAATGGCTGAATATAAATTTTATTTTTCATTCCTTTTAACCATGGAGAATTATCAGAAATTACTTTAATTCTAACACATTGAGAAACATGTTTACCTAATTCATTATAAGTTAAAGTAGGAGATTTATAATTTCTTAATTGTATTTTTCCATATGGTAATAATCCTGATTTTATCAGGGCTTGAAATCCATTACATATACCTAATATTAAACCATCTTTATTTAATAAAAATTCAATGGTTTCTTTTATATATTGATTGTGTAAAATAGATGTTATAAATTTGCCAGCACCATCTGGTTCATCTCCATAAGTAAATCCACCACAAATCATTAATATTTGTGATGATTTGATATTATTTTTTAATTCTTGTATAGAATCAATAAGATCTTTATATTTTAAATTTTTAAATATGGAAGTTATTACTATAGCACCTTCGTTTTCAAACGCACGTATAGATTCTAATTCACAATTAGTACCAGGAAAAATCGGGATAAATACTCTTACTTTCACTTTATATTTAAAACTTGTTTTATTCTCTCTTTTATTAATTTTTGTATTATATAATACATAATGTTTATTTACATTATTTTTTCTATTTGCTTTGTTTTTTACCAAAAATGAATTATTATAAATAGGATTTAATGTTTTTTCCCAATTTAAAATTGCTTCTTCTATATTAATTTTCACTGAATTAAAGTTAAGATATTTAGAATCGACAATTTTTCCTATAAGAATAAATTCTTTATTTTCTAAAGTAGAATTTGCTTCTAGAATTAATGATCCTATATGGGTTTCAAGTAAATGATGTGTATTTGAATTAATCACAACTCCTAAACGATTTCCAAATGCCATTTTAGAAATAGCTATAGCAATTCCACCTTCTTTGACTGTTTGAGCAGAAATAATTTTACCTGAAACAATTTCTTTATGAATTTTGATATATGCATTTTTTATTGACTGAAAATCAGGCATTTCATCATTATTTTTTGGTTTATGATGATATAAATATATTTTATTTCCTACCTTTTTAAATTCAGGAGATATGATATTTACAGAAGATCCAATACAAACACCAAAAGCTACAAAAGTTGGTGGAACATGTATATTTTGATATGTTCCTGACATACTATCTTTTCCGCCAATAGATACTATTCCTAGTTCTTTTTGAGCTTTATATGCACCTAACAAAGAGGCAAAAGGAATCCCCCATTTACTAGGATCATTTTCTAATTTTTGATAATATTCTTGAAAACTCAAATATGTGTGTTTATAATTTCCTCCCATAGAAACAATTTTAGAAATACATTCTATTATAGCATAAGCTCCCCCATGTAATGGACTCCACAAAGAAATATCTGGATGATAACCCCAAGAAGCTAAACTAACAGTATTAGTTTCTCCATTAAGAACTGGTATTTTATGAACACTGCCTTCTGATGGTGTCATTTGAAATTTTCCTCCAAATGGCATTAAAACTGTAGTACCACCAACAGTACTATCAAACATTTCTACTAAACTTTTTTGAGAAGCTACATTTAACTTAGATATAGTGTTTAAAAATGTGTATTTATTAAATATCACATTTTTTGATTGTTTGAATGGAGAAATGGTCAAAGGAGAATTTATATGTACTATTCTTTTTTTTTCAACTCCACCACTATTCAAAAAATCACTTTTTAAATTTAATACTTGTTTTTTTCTATGATAAAAAATTATTCTTTTGTTATTCATAACAGTAGCTATAGGAATAGCTAGTAAATTTTCTTCATTAGCAAAATGAAGAAAATTTTTTAAATCAGATGGATCTAAGACTATTGCCATTCTTTCCTGAGATTCTGATAAAGCTAGTTCAACAGGTGTAAAATTGGTAAATTTTTTTTTAACAGGAATTTTATCTAAATATAATTCTATACTATCACATAATTCTCCAATTGCTACAGATGCGCCTCCAGCACCAAAATCATTGCACTTTTTAATCAATGATGTTACTTTTTTTTTTCGAAATAATCTTTGAATTTTTCTTTCTGTTATTGGATCTAATGTTAATTTTGAAATCAAATTATTTTTTAATATATTTTGTGATATATTATGTTCTTTTTTGGAAGAATCGGTAGCACCACCTATGCCTTCTTTGCCAGTTAATCCTCCTAATAATACAATAATATCACCTGGTTGTGGAGTTTTTTGATTTACATAATTAACTGGAACAGCGCCTATTACCATTCCTATTTCCATTCTTTTTGCTATAAAGCCTTCGTGATATATTTCATTTATGTGACTTGTGGGCACCCCAATTTGATTTCCATAAGAACTATATCCATAAGCAGAATCTCTACATATTTTATATTGTGAAATTTTCTTATTATTACTATATAATAATGTCTTATTAATAGTTGGATTGGCAGCTCCACTTAGTCTAATAGATTGATACACAAAAGCTCTTCCAGATAAAGGATCACGAATAGCACCTCCTATACAAGTTGCGGCCCCCCAAAATGGATTAATTTCTGTAGGATGGTTATGAGTTTCATTTTTAAATAGAAGATACCATTTTTCTATATTTTTTTTACCAACAATATCTACATCGATCAATATTGTACATGCATTATTTTCCTTAGATACAAAATGATTTGAGTGTCTTTTTTTAAGTAATATTTTTGATGGTAGTGTTGATAGTTCCATTAAATTTGGAAATGATTTTTTATCAACACAATATTTCCTACGATCTTTTTGATATTCATCAAAAATTTTATGATATGTTTTTTTTAAACATCCAGTAAATTGAATATCAATTAAAGAACTTAAAAAAGTTGTATGACGACAATGATCTGACCAATAAGTGTCTAAAACTCTTAACTCTAATTCTGTAGGATTACGACGTTCTTCATAACGAAAATATTTTTGAATAAATAGTAAATCATCAATATCTATAGAAAAATCAAAGTATTGATGTAGATTCTTTATTTCATAATAAGTTAAATGTATAAAATTAATACTAGATGGTATATTATTTTTTTTTTTCTTTTTTTTTGTAGTTGTATAACTACAGTAGTTTTTTATTGTAAAAAAATCTTTTTTATTTTGAATTCCAAATAATTCAATTAATTTTCCAGTTTTAACTCTAATCTTAGATTGTGGATAAATGATTTTTACGCATTGTGTAGCGGCTTCAGCTCTGCAATTATATTCACCTATATTATATTCAAAATATGGATTTAATAAATTGATATTTGTATACAAAACATCCGTTACAGGATCTACAAAGACTTTGTATAGAATATCTTTAAAAAAGATCGATTTATTTGTTACATTTAATATGTCGTAAGTTTGATAAACGATAATTTTATATAAGCTTGATATCTTAAAAAGATTTTGTAATTCTTGATACAATTCTTTGGAATAAATATCAAAACAATTTTTTTTCTTTATATAAATTTTTAGATTCATAATGATTGGACGAATTAATCCAATAAATAATGAAACTTATTTAAAATAGGATTAATATGATTTTCAATAAATTCTATAACTTGAATAGAAGCAAACCCTATAAATATATTTGGATTTAACATTTGTTTTATTTTATTTTCATTCACTGGTATATTTTTATCATTTATAATTCTTTGAATAAAATTATTTTTTTTTCCTTTTAATTTAATTTCTTTATTTACCTCCATAGAATGGGTCCTAATTCTTTCATGAATATCTTGTCTATCTGCTCCATGTTTAACACTTTCTACAATAATATATTCTGTGATAAAAAATGGAAGTTCTTTATTAATATTTTTTGCAATCATTTTAGGATATACAATTATTCTTTCCATAATGTTATTCCATATTATTAAAATTGCATCTACTGATAAGAAAGATTGTGGAATAACTAATCTACGATTAGCAGAATCATCTAACGTTCTTTCTAACCATTGTGTAGCAGCAACCATTTCTGAACTATGAGATAAAGACATTACATATTTAGATAAAGAAGATATTCGTTCACTCAATATAGGATTTCTTTTATATGACATGGCACTGGATCCAATCTGATTGTCTTCAAAAGGTTCTTCTAGTTCTTTTAAATTTTGTAGTAATCTTACATCATTACTAAATTTATGAGCAGATTGGGAAATATTAGACAATAAATTTAATATTTGTGTATCTACTTTTCTATCATAAGTTTGACTTGTTATTGGATACACTTGATTAAATCCAAATTGTTTTGATAGTTCTATTTCCATTTTTTTCACCTTATCCAAATTACCGTCAAATAATTCTTTAAAACTAGCAGATGTACCAACTGTACCTTTTGCACCTCTAAAAAAAAGATTTTTTAATCTAAATTCTAATTCTTGTAAATCCATAAGCAAGCTATGGATCCAAGTAGTAGCTCTTTTTCCAACAGTAGTTAATTGTGCTGGTTGATAATGAGTAAACGCTAAAGTAGGAATTTTATGATATTCTAAAGCAAAATTTCTAAGTTTAAAAATAACTAAAATTAATTTTTTTAAAATTATTTTTAATCCGTCACGAATAATAATGAGATCTGTATTATCCGTTACAAACGCACTGGTAGCACCTAAATGAATAATAGGTTTGGCTAAACTTGCTTGTTCTCCAAAAGCATATAAATGAGCCATTACATCATGCCTAAATTTATTTTCATAACAGGAAACTATATTCCAATTGATGTCATTGTTTTTTAAACAAGATTGTAAATTTTTTATTTGTTCATTGGTGATATTGATCCCTAATTTTTTTTGTATTTCAGCTAAAGCAACCCAAAGTTTTCTCCAAGTCAAGAACTTTTTTTTTGGAGAAAAATTATAAATCATTTCTTTACTGCTATATCGTTCAACTAATGGATTTTTATATTCGTTCACAAAAGTAATTTTTATGAAAAAATCTTAAAAAATAAAGATTTATTTTTAATAATATTTTGATTTCGTTCAGTTCCAACAGAAATCAATAAAATATTCAAATTTAAATATTGTTCAATAAAGTTAATATATTTTTTACAATTTGTAGGTAAATTATCATAATCAGAAATATCCGAAATATTATGATTCCATCCAGTAAACTCTACATATGTAGATTCTATATTTTGTTCTTCAACATTTTCTAAATCTGCTGGAAAATTTTTTAATTTTTTTCCATTAATTGTATATCCTACTCCTACTTTAATAATATCCAGTTCGCTTAAAACATCCAATTTAGTAATAACCAATCCATTAATTCCGTTAATCATACAAGAATATTTTAAAGATAATAAATCTAACCATCCACATCTTCTTGCTCTATTAGTAGTTGATCCATATTCATAGCCTACTTTTCTTAACACATGTGCTATTTTCGTATCCTGAATTTCTGTAGGAAAAGGCCCATGACCTACACGAGTGCAATAAGCTTTTGCTACACCTATAAAATTATTTAAATAATTTGGAGGAATTCCAACTCCTGAACATACCGATCCTGTAGATGTAGAAGAAGTTGTGACATAAGGATATGTTCCATAATTAATATCTAAAAGCATAGCTTGTGCGCCTTCAAAAATAATTTTTTTTCTTTTTTTAAATGCATTATGAATTTCATAAACAGAATCTATAATTCTAGGAGAAAGTACTTTATAGTACTCTATATATTCTTCATAAATTAATTTAAAAGATAAAGGATCACGTTTATATATTTTTGTAATAATTTGATTTTTATAATGAAGAACTTGTTTTAATTTTTTATAAAATGTTTTTAAGTTAAAAAAATCTAATATACGAATTCCGATTCTTCCAATTTTATCTTCATATGTTGGCCCTATTCCTCGTCTAGTTGTTCCAATTGATTTATCCCCTAAATATTCTTCAATATATTGATCTAATAAATAATGATATGGCATAGTTACATGTGCTCTTTTTGCTAAAAACACTTGTGAAGTATTTATTCCTATTGATTCCAATTTGTTTAATTCTTTGATTAAAGATTTAGGATCTACTACAACACCTGGACCAATAATACATTTAATCAAAGGATGAATAACTCCAGACGGTATTAGATGAAGTATAAAATGATGATTTTTAATATGTATAGAATGTCCAGAATTATTACCTCCTTGATAACGAACAACATAATCTGAATTTTCAGACAATAAATCAGTAATTTTTCCTTTTCCCTCGTCTCCCCATTGGAGTCCAACAATAACATTTGAAGGCATAATCAATTTATTTTTATTTATAATAATAACAAAAATAATACTTAATATCTAGTTTTTTTTAAATGTCTATAAGCTAATTTTGTAGCAATTCTTCCTCTAGGAGTTCTTATTAAATAACCTTCTTTAATTAAAAAAGGTTCATAAACTTCTTCAATAGTATTTGAATTTTCACTGATAGCAGTTGCTATTGTTTTGATTCCAACAGGACCTCCTTCAAAATGATCAATAATATATGTAAGAATTTTATTATCCATTTCATCTAACCCATATTTATCTACATGTAATGCTTTAAGACTAAAATTACAAATATTGCTATTAATAATTCCAGTTCCTTTTATTTGTGCAAAATCACGAACTCTACGAAGTAAGTAATTTGCAATTCTTGGTGTTCCACGACTTCTATCAGCAATTTCAAAAGAAGCTTTTTCAGTAATTGGTATATTTAATATTTTGGCACTTCTATGGATAATATTTTTTAAATATATTTTTTTGTAATAATTAATACGTATATTAATTCCAAAACGAGAACGCATAGGAGCTGTTAATAATCCAGCTCTTGTAGTAGCACCTATTAACGTAAAAGGTGATAAATCAATTTGAACAGATTTTGCTTTAGATCCAGAATCTATAATAATATCTATTTTATAATTTTCCATAGCAGAATATAAATATTCCTCTACTATAGGAGAAAGACGATGAATTTCATCTATAAATAATACATCATTTAAATTTAAGTGGATTAGAACTCCTGCTAAATCTCCAGGTTTATCCAAAATAGCTCCAGATACTTCTTTAATATTTACTCCCAATTCATTAGCTACAATATTAGCAAGTGTAGTTTTTCCTAACCCTGGTGGTCCATGAAATAAAATATGGTCTAATGCTTCGTTTCTTACCTTAGCAGCTTGAATAAAAATCTTCAAATTGGATAAAAGATCCTCTTGCCCAAGAAAATCTTTAAATCCTTTTGGAGTCAAAGACTTTTCTACACAAGACACGTTATATATTTTTTTTTTCAAAATTTTATAAAATCATTATATTTTTTATTATTATTGTTATCTTTATATTTAACAAATTGTTGATTAAAATCATTTGAATTGTGATTACATTGTTATGTTACATAATTTTATTCCATTTTTACATAAAAAATATAATTTTTTTAAAATTAGATATATAATTATTATATGTTCATGTTTGATTTTATTAAATTTTTGTTACAAATATAAAAAAGAAAAACAACTAGAGGACAATCAACACTTAATATTACAAATCATATACAAAACATTAAGTATCTTACATTTTAATCCTATTAAGATTGATAATAATTTTTCAATCAAAGTATATAATAATTATTTAAATAATTTAGATGATAATAAATTATTTTTTATACAAAAAGATTTAAACTATTTATCTTTTTATAAAGATAAATTAGATGAATTTTGGAAAAATGGAGATCCTACATTTTTTAATGTATCAATAAAATGTTTTTACAACAAAATCAATAAAATTGATAAATTTTGCTCTAAAATATTAAAATATCCTTTTAATTTTGAACAAAAAGAGATATTTAGATTTGAAAATGAAAAAATTTCTTATCCAAAGGATGTAAATGATTTAGAAAACAAATGGCGAAAATATTTAAAATATCTTGCTATGATTAAAATATTTGAAACCATTAATCCAAAAATTGATTATTCACTAAATGATATAAAAAATATTTTTCAAAAAAATGAGGAATGGAGTAGAAAAAAAGTAAAAGAAGATATACAAGAATATTTCAGAAAATTAAAAATTCAAACAGTAGAAGATTGGTTTTCTAAATATGTCAATATAATGACTAAATTATATGATCCTCATACAAATTATTTTTCTACTAAAGAAAAAGACGAATTTGATTCTAATATATCAGGGTCACTAGATGGAATTGGGGCTGAATTGAAAGATGATAAAGGGTACGCAACTGTAGTAAATATTATTCATGGTGGACCTGCTTGGAAAAGCAAAAAAATAGAAATTGGTGATAAAATTATTAGAGTATCTAAAAATCTTAATTCACCATCTAAAAATATTATAGGAATGTTATTAGAAAATTCTATTCGTCTTATAAAAGGTAAAAAAAATACAAAAGTTAAGTTAACCATTTTAAAGAAAAATGGATTGGTGAAGGAAGTAATACTAACCAGAGATACTATTAAAAAAGAAGACACATTTGCAAAATATGCAATTATATTAGATAACAATAAAAAAAAATATGGATTAATATATTTACCGGAATTTTATTTTAATCCTGATAATAAACATGATAGAACTTCAGCAAGAGATATTAAAAAAATTATTAAATATCTAAAAACAAAAAAAATCAAACATTTAATTCTTGATATTAGAAATAATGGAGGTGGATCGTTAGATGATGTGGTTAAAATCGCTGGATACTTTTTAGGAAAAACTCCGATAGTTCAAATAGGATTTTCTAATGGAAAAACACGAATTATAAAAAGTTATGAAAAAAATATTCTTTGGAAAGGGCCATTAATAATTATTTCAAATGAATTTTCTGCTTCTGCATCCGAAATTCTTGCAGCTTCTATTAAAGATTATAAAAGAGGAATTATTGTGGGTAGTAAACAAACATATGGTAAAGGAACTGTTCAAATGTTTTACCCTTTAAAATCATTTTGTTTACAAAATCTAGGATCATTAAAAGTTACTATTAATAAATTTTATAGAGTTAATGGATGTTCGCCTCAAAAAAAAGGAGTAAAATCAGATATTGTTATTCCAATTCCATTTAATCATTCTTTAAAAATGATAGAAATAGAAAGAGAAATAAACAAAGAAAAACAAGATAATACTATTAAATGGGATTGTATTCCTCCAGTTTCTCACAACTTTTGGAAATATCCAATTAATATTCAAAAAATTAAATTAAAAAGTATGCAACGTTTTAAAAAATATACTAATATAATCAATCATTATAATAAATTATTAAATTTATATAGTCAATATTTTTTAAACAAACAATATATTTCATTAAATTGGAAAGATTTTTATAATGAAAATATAAAAATAGAAAAAATTAATAACGATTTACAAAAATTAAATAATTATATAAATTATCATTTGTCATCCATATATAATAACGTAAATTACAAAATTATTAATTCAAAAGAACCAAAATTGTGTAAAAAATTGTTAAAAGATATTTATATAGAAGAATCTATTCATATTTTTCAAGATATTGATAAAATACAACACAACAAAAAAAAACATAAGTAATATATAATTATTTTAAGTCGTAGTAACTTTATCTACATCCGCTATAGAATCATGATTTTTTAAATTAATCAATTTTACACCTTGAGTATTTCTTCCCATTATTCTAATATCCAAAATGGGTATCCGGATTATGACTCCAGATTTTTTAATAATCATAAGATTATCTTTATCTGTTACATCTTTTATTGCAATTAAAGATCCTGTTTTTGAAGTAATCTTAATTGTTTTTATTCCTTTTCCTCCACGATTAGTAGTACGATATTCAGTTATATAAGATCTTTTTCCAAATCCTTTTTCAGATACTACCAACAAACATATTTTTTGTTTGTTATCTTGATTGTTTTTTACACAAATCATTCCAATAACGTAATCTTGATTATGCTTAAAATGTATCCCAATTACACCAGAAGAATTTCGTCCAGTAGAACGAATATTTTTTTCTGAAAACCGAATAATTCTACCACTTTTTACTGCAATGAAAACATGACTATTACCCTGAGTTAAAATAGCTTCTAATAAAGAATCACCTGGACGTATTACAATTGCATTAATTCCGTATTTCCTAGGACGTGAATAATGTTCTAAAGAAGTTTTTTTAACAATACCTTTTTTAGTTACCATTATTACATAATAATCTTTAATATATTTTGTATTTTTTAAATCACCAGTTAATATATAAGCATTTACCTTATCGTCTTGTTCTAAATTAATCATATTTTGTATTGCCCTTCCTTTAGAAACTTTAGATCCTTCTGGAACTTCATATACTCTTAACCAAAAACATTTTCCTTTTTCTGTAAAAAGAAGAATATACTGATGATTTGTGGCTATAAGAATATGTTTAAAAAAATCTGTTTTTTTAGAAACTAAAGCACCTATATTTCCAACACCACCTCTTCCTTGAAGTTTGTATTCTGATAAAGAAGTTCTTTTTATATATCCAGCATGAGAAATAGTTAATACTACTTGTTCATTTTCAATTAAATCTTCTATATTTGTTATTTTATCATAATAGTTAATTTTGGTACGACGTTGATCGTGGTATTTTTTAGTGATTTCTTTTAACTCTTGTTTAATTATATCCATTCTGATATAATCTATTGCCAAAATTTTTTTCAAATTATCTATTTCTTGTACTGAATGATCATATTCTATTTTAATTTTATTAATTTCTAATGAAGTGAAATTTTGTAATTTCATATCTAAAATAGATTTTGATTGATGTTTAGATAAATTGAATTTATTCATTAATATTATAATAGCTTCATTTTGATCTTTAGCGCTTTGAATTAATTTAATCATTTGATCTAAATTATTTTTTATAGATAATATGATTATAAACCCTTTTAAAATATGTACTCTATTAGTTATTTTTTCTAATTCATATTTTGTTCTACGAATAATTACATTTTCTCTATGATCTACAAAATGTTGAATAATTTCTTTAATATTTAATTGTACTGGTTTTCCATTAACTAATGCTATAGCATTGACATTAAAAGAAGTTTGTAAAGATGTATGTTTAAATAAATTATTTAATAATATATTGGGATTATAATTATGTTTTAATATATAAACAATTCTTAATCCATTTCTATCTGATTCATCTCTTATTTGAGAAATACCTTCCATATTACCTTCTTTCATTAATTCTACAGTTCTATTGATCATTTCTGCTTTGTTCACTTGGTAAGGTATTTCATCTACTATAATGCATTTTTTGCCATTTATTTCTTCAAAATGAAACTTTGCTCGTAATATTATACGTCCTTTTCCAGTATAGAAGGATTTTTTTACTCCATCATATCCATAAATAACTCCACCAGTTGGAAAATCAGGAGCTTTAATATATTTTATAATTGTTTCTATAGATATATTTCTATTATCTATATATGCACAAATAGCTTGAATAGTTTCTGTTAAATTATGAGGAGGCATATTAGTAGCCATACCCACAGCAATTCCTGATGTTCCGTTTATCAATAAATTAGGAATACGTGTAGGTAAAACTTGTGGTTCTTCTATTGAATCATCAAAATTTAATTGCATATTCACCGTTTCTTTTTTGATATCTAATAACATTTCTTCAGCTATTTGTTGCATTCTAACTTCTGTATAACGCATAGCTGCAGGGGGATCACAATCCATTGACCCGAAATTTCCTTGTCCATCTATCAAAGGATAACGTAGATTCCATTTTTGTGCCATTCTAACCATTGTTTCGTAAACAGAAATATCTCCATGTGGATGATATTTTCCTAATACTTCTCCAACAATACGAGCAGATTTTTTATAAGATTGATTATAAAATATTCCTAATTGATACATTCCATAAAGTACTCTTCTATGTACAGGTTTTAATCCATCTCTAACATCTGGTAGGGCTCTAGCTACAATAACAGACATAGAATAATCTATGTAAGACGATTTCATTTCATCTTCAATATTAATAGATATTAATTTGTTTTCTTTTTTCATTTGGTAGAAAATTACAATATTTTAAATAAAGTAGTAGTAGTTATTCAATCATTATTAGTTTTAACTTGAAAGAAACTTTCTTTTATTAATGAAACTGGAACTGGACAATCATAAGAACAATGTCCTATTTGTTTTAATAATGAAAATAAAAATTTATTATTTTTATTTTTTTTATCATGTTCCATAATTAATAATATATCATTTATTTCATTATTAGATAGTTGATTTATTATCTTTTGTAAAGAATATTTTTTTAACAGATAATATTTTATTTCTTGATAATCATCGATAGGTAAATCATTTATTTTGTATGATATCCATGATTCGTAAATCATACCCATAGCTATTGCTACTCCATGTAATAAATGTTTTCTATTTGTATTATCCATAAAAAAACTTTCTAATGCATGTCCTATAGTATGTCCAAAATTTAAAATTTTTCTCAATCCAATTTCTGTAGGGTCTTTTTCAACTATTTTATTTTTTATTAAAATAGATTGATAAATTAAATTTTGTGTAGGAATAATATTATCATATAATAATGTTTTGTTCAAGGTTATCCAAAAAGTTCTATCAAAAATTAATCCATGTTTGATCATTTCTGCTTGTCCTGATATTATTTCATGTTTTGAAAGAGTTTTTAAAAAATTAGGATCAATTATTAATAATTCAGGATGATAAAAAGTTCCTATTTCATTTTTAATATATCCAAAATTGATTCCAGTTTTATTTCCAATAGATGCATCAACCATACCCAATAATGTTGTAGGAATATTAATAAATCTAATTCCTCTCTTAAAGACAGATGCAGAAAATCCTCCAATATCTGTAATAACACCTCCTCCTAAATTAATTAATAAACTACTTCTAGTAGCTTTAAATTTTTCAAAATTTTTCCAAATGAAAATGCAAGTATTTAAATTTTTTTCTTTTTCTCCTGGTGATATTTTAATAATATGAGATGTATCTAAAAACTTTATATAAGATCTTAAAATAGGAAAACAATGTTTATAAGATAAATCATCTACTAATATGAATAAATTTTTACCATAATAATATAGTTGATTTTTATTCAGTAAATATTCATATAATTTATGATATCCATCTTCATTAAAATATATCATTTTATTATTATGATGCATCATATCTTGTTATATTCACATTACATTTTAATCAATAAAATAGAAAATTTTGTATAACCAAAAAATTAAAAAAATAATAGCAATTATTATGAATAATATATTTGGGATCCAACCTAAAGCATTAATTAATTTAAATAAATAGCTCATAATAGCAAAAATAAAAGTAAATATTTGAATACTAAAAAATAAATTATTTTATTAATCCATGTCAAAAATTTGTAAAATTAATAGATTTTATTAATAAGTTCTTTTAAAGAAAAAAAAACTTTTTATAATACAACTACATTCATTTTTCATAATTCCAGATACAAATTTTGTCTTGGGATGAAGTTGTAATCCAGTAGAAGTAGATAAAAAACCTCTTTTAACATTTTTTGCTCCACAAACTACTCGTCCAATTTGTGAAAAAAATAACGCACCAGCGCACATGATACATGGTTCAAGAGTTACATATATAGTACATTCTTTAATGTATTTCTTTTTAAGAAAATTAGATGCTAACTTAATTACTAATAATTCTGCATGTGCTGTAATATCATTTAAAGTTTCTGTTAAATTATGTGCTCTAGCAATCACTAAATCATTACAAGTAACAACTGCGCCTATTGGAACTTCATCTTTAGTAAAAGCAATCATAGCTTCTTTAAGTGCAAGTTCCATAAATTTAAAATCCTTTTTATTATTATTATTATTTTTGATATTTATTTACTTTCTTTTTTGTTTTTTTCTAATGTTTCTTCTTTATTATCAATTATACGTGTTGGTTTAACTTTTGCAATCAGTGTATTCATAGAATGCAAAATTATATATTTTTTATTTTTATAAATATCTTTAACTACAATTTTATCTCCAATATCTAAATTACTAATATCAAATTCTATATATTCTGGACAAAATTTTGGTAAAGTTTTTATTTTTAATTTTCTTATTAATGAATAATACACTCCTCCTTTAGCAATTCCAATGGATCTTCCAACAGATTTAATGGGAATATCTAAAATGATTGGTTTATTTTCATTAATTTTAAAAAAATCTACATGTATTATGTTATCACTAACAGGATCAAATTGAATTTCTTTTTTAACAGCTGTGATTTTTTCTTTTTCACCTTCTATTTCTAGCAAAATATAATATATATTAGATTGATATATAAATTTGTTCATAGAATTTAAAGATATTGAAAATGGTATGGGAATATCTATATCTTTTCCATATAAAATGCAAGGAATATCTCCATATTTTCTAATCAATTGTGATGCTTTTTTCCCTATATGTCTTTTTTTACCATATACATTTATATATTTCATATAATAAATTTATTACTTATAGATTCTTCATTATGTACAGATTTCATAACCTCTGCAAATAACGGAGCACAAGATAATACTTTTATTTTATCTATTGGATTGTTATTATTTATGGGAATAGTATCCGTTACTACCAATTCTTTAATATAAGAGTTTTTTATTTTATTATATGAATTTCCAGATAAAATAGGATGTGTTGCGATAGCTCTAACACTTTTTGCCCCTTGTTGTTGAATAAGATTAGCAGCTTCAGTCAGAGTTCCAGCAGTATCTACTATATCATCTATTAATATAATATTTTTTCCTTTTACATCCCCAATTAAATTCATAAATTCAATTTCATTTGCTTTTTTTCTTTCTTTATAACAAATAACTACATTTGTTCTTAAGTACCCAGCATAACTTCTGGCTCTTTTTGCTCCCCCCATATCAGGAGAAGCAATAGTTAATTGATCCATATTCAAATTTTTTATATATTCAATAAATATTCTAGAAGCATATAAATGATCCACTGGTATATCAAAAAATCCTTGAATTTGATCTGCATGTAAATCCATAGTCATAACTCTAGTTGCACCTGATGCAACTACTAAATTTGCAACTAATTTAGAAGCAATGGGAGTTCTAGGTCTATCTTTATGATCTTGTCTTGCCCATCCAAAATATGGGATTACTAATGTAATATTATGAGCAGAGGCCCTTTTGGCGGCATCACACATTAATAATAATTCCATTAAATTATCTACTGGAGGAAAAGTAGATCCAATTAAAAAAACTCTAGCCCCACGAACTGATTCTTCAAAAGAAAGTGTATATTCTCCGTCACTAAATTCTAAAAAATTTATTTTTCCTAAAAACTGACCATAATAATAAGCTATATGTTTTGATAATTGTAATCCACTTCTTGTAGAAAAAAAGAGAACCTTTTGATTCATATTTAATTTTTTTATCTTTTTATCACAAAAATACTCAAGAATTAAAAATTTAATAATGAAACAGTATCTAAATTTATTAAGACAAGTATTAAAAAAAGGAACAAAAAAAGTAGATCGTACCGGAATAGGTACAAAAAGTTTATTTGGACCTCAATTAAAATTTGATTTAAATAAAGGATTTCCACTGATAACTACAAAAAAATTAAATATCAAAGCAATTATTTATGAATTATTATGGTTTTTAAAAGGGAAAACTAATGTAAATTATTTAAATAATAAAAAAGTATTTATTTGGAATAAATGGGCTAATGAAAATGGAGATCTTGGCCCAATATATGGATTTCAATGGAGAAAATGGCCAACATATGATGGAAAATTTATTGATCAAATAGACAAGGTTATAAATATGATTAAATTTAATCCTGAATCAAGACGTATAATAGTTTCTTCTTGGAATGTAGGGATGATTCAATACATGAAATTACCTCCATGTCATATTATGTTTCAATTTTACGTAAATCAAGAAGAATTATCTTTACAATTATATCAAAGAAGTGCAGATTTATTTATTGGATTGCCTTTCAATATTGCGTCTTATGCTTTATTACTTATAATGATATCTCAAATTGTACATTTAAAAGCAAAAGTATTAATTCATACTATTGGAGATGCTCATATTTATAATAATCATATAGAACAAACTAAAATTCAGCTTCAAAGAAAACCAAAAAAATTGCCCAAAATGATTATCAATCCTTATAAAACAAATATTTTAGATTTTAAATTTAAAGATTTTGAATTAAAAGATTATAATCCTTATCCTCATATTAAAGGAGATGTTGCTGTATAAATAAATAGATGGTTAATTTTTTCGTTTAATTAACCAGTTTTTAAAAGTATTAAAATTTTTAGTAATAGATATTGTATTTTTTTTTCCTATTTTTTTATTAAAAAAATTTGTTGGTTGTAAACCAAGTATTTGTTTTTGTAATTTAATAGGCATTTTATCAAAAAATTTAACAGGATGAGCCGTTTCCAAAAAAATATAACTTTCTGAAGTAGTATGATATTGAGTATTTTTAATATATTGTTGTAATCCTAAATAACCAATAGCTCCATGTGGATCTAATATATATT
This sequence comes from Blattabacterium cuenoti, assembly GCF_014252355.1. Taxonomy (GTDB): domain Bacteria; phylum Bacteroidota; class Bacteroidia; order Flavobacteriales; family Blattabacteriaceae; genus Blattabacterium; species Blattabacterium cuenoti_AD. Next base: position 132,243 of record NZ_CP059217.1, on the reverse strand, counting down.
TATATTTTGTACAAACCATATTAATTATCGATAATGTTTCTTTATCTGTGAATGGATATGCTATTAATTTATTTTTTAGTTTATTCATATTTTTGCTATATAAATTCCATATTCTAGCAAAATTACTTGGATCAGATATATCCATTGCATTTGATATAGTTGGTTTAGATATAAAAGGGTGATATGTTCCAGATTTTAAAAATCTTGGAATAGTGTCATTAATATTAGTAGAAGCAATAAAATATTTAATAGGTAATCCCATTTTTTCTGCAATCATTCCTGAAAATATATTCCCAAAATTTCCACTAGGAACTGAAAAAATAATATTTTTATTTTTTTCGATATTTATTATTTGTTTATATGCTAAAAAATAATATACTATTTGTGGAATCCATCTCGCTATATTAATTGAATTTGCAGAAGTAAGATTATATATCTTTTGAAGATCAATATCTAAAAATGCTTTTTTTACCAGATTTTGACAATCATCAAAATTTCCTTGTATTTCTACTGAAAAAATGTTTTTACCTAAAGTGTTAATTTGTTGTTCTTGCAACTTACTTATTCCTTTAGATGGATATAGAATAATTACTTCAGTTCCATCAATTTTATGAAATCCTTTAGCTACTGCACCCCCAGTATCTCCAGAAGTAGCAACTAAAACTGTTAAAAATCCACATTTTTTGATTTTATAAAAATAATTTAAACATTCTGACATAAACCTAGCTCCAATATCCTTAAACGCTAAAGTTGGTCCATTAAATAATTCTAAAACATAAATATTATCATTAATCATTTTAAGTGGAATATCAAAATGAAAAGTATTTATTATCATTTTATATAATAAATCATCTGGTATATCTTTACCAACAAATGGTTTAATGACTTTCATTGCAATAGTATATATATCATGTTGATATATATTTGATATAAAATTGTCATTTAATAAAGGAATTTGTTCAGGAAAAAATAATGTTCCATCTGTTGCTAAACTTTGTAATACTGCTTCTTTAAAAGAAGCTATATATTTTTTATTATTTAAACTATAAAACAACATATTATTGAATAATTTTTATACACTGAACTCCTTTTTTATTAATAGGAGAAGTATAAGTTTGATAATCTATTCTTAAAGGATCATATACTCTATTCATCATTTCTGTAACTTTTTTTGCTGTAGAATTCCCTTTACTTAGCATAAATACTGATGGGCCGGATCCTGAAATACCTCCACCTAATGCTCCTATTTCTTTGCATCGAATTTTTAATTCGTAAAATGCTGGAATTAATATTGCTCTGATAGGTTCTACAATAAAATCTTCTAAAGATCTACTAATTAATTCGTAATTTTCTTGATATAACCCAGCAACTAATGCACCAATATTTCCCCATTGACGTATAGCATCTGTCATCAATATTTTTTGTTTTAAAATAGTTCTTGCATCTGAAGTTTTAATTTCAATTTTAGGATGTATAATGCTAACCCATAATTCTCTTGGACAATGCAACTTAGTAATGTCTAATGGTTGGTAACTTCTTACTAATGTAATTCCTCCTAAAAGAGCAGGTGATACATTATCAGCATGTGCTGTTCCACTAGCTACGCGTTCTCCTTCCATTGCAAAACGAATGAGTTGCATTGTATTAAAAGGATTGCCTAATAAAATATTTGCTCCAAAAACCACTCCAGCAGCACTAGCTGCGCTAGACCCAATTCCACTTCCAGGATGAATATTTTTAATTAATTCCAATTCAAATCCTATTATTTGTTCATTTTGTTTGTTGTTTTTATTGTATTTATTTAATAATGCTTGTAAAGCAACAAACGCAACATTTTTATTTGGATTTGGTGGTAATGTTGATCCATATATTCTATTCATTCTAATTCCTGGATAATTAGATTTATATAAAAAAATTTCATCAAATGGAAATTGTAGTGATAATCCTAATATGTCAAACCCACAACCCAAATTAGCTACAGTTGCAGGTGATAATATTTTTATTCCGTTCATATTTTTATTTAGTAGCTTTGATAATATCCGAAAGAACACCAGAAGCTGTTACTTCAGCTCCAGCACCTGCTCCCTTTATAATTAATGGTTGTTTTGCATAACGAGAAGTATAATATAATACCATATTATCTTTTCCTTCTAATTGATAAAATGGATGATGTTTTGGAACATATTCTAATCCAACAGTTGCTATTCCTTTTTCATAACGTGCAATAAAACGTAATCTTTGTTCTTTATTTTCGGCTTGTATTCGGATTTTAATAAAATAATCTTTATACTTATGTAATTCTTGATAAAAAATATTAATAGATTGTGCATTTAAACAACTTTCAGGTAAAAAAGATTTTTTTCTAATATCACTTAATTCTAAAGGACTTCCACATTCTCTTGCTAAAATAAGAATTTTTCTCATTACATCTAATCCATTTAAATCTATTCTTGGATCTGGTTCTGTGTATCCTTTTAATTGTGCTTCTTTAACTACTTCTAGAAAAGTTTTATTTTCTACAAAATGATTAAAAATAAAGTTTAAACTTCCAGATAATACAGATTCTATTTTATGAATTTTATCTCCACTGTTTATAAGATCGTTTAAAGTACTTATTACGGGTAAACTTGCTCCAACATTTGTTTCAAATAAAAATGGAGATTGAAAATGTCTAGCAAGATTTTTTAATTTTTTATAATATTCATAATTAGAAGAACAAGCAATTTTATTACAAGTAATAACGCCAATTCCATTTTGTAAAAATTTTTCATAAGTCATTGCCATCTCTTCGCTGGCTGTATTATCTACGAATAAACTATTTCTAAAATTAAATTTCCAAACTTTATTTATAAAAGAACAGATATTCATGGAATTTACATTATTTTCAAGATGATTTTTCCATTGCGATAAATCAATACCTTCTTTATTAAAAAACATTTTTTTACTATTTGCCAATCCAATAATTCTAACTTGTAATTTTAATTTTTTAAGAAGATAATTTTTTTGTTTAAAAAGTTGTTCTAATAGTTTACTACCCACTTTTCCTACTCCACAAATAAAAAGATTAATTTGTTTTGGAGGCCTTTCAAAGAATGCTTCATGCAAAGTATTTAAAGCTTTTTTAAAATCAGTTTTTTTAATAACTACTGAAATATTTTTTTCTGTAGACCCTTGAGCTATTGCTCTAACATTTATACTATTTCTTCCTAGAGCTGAAAACATTTTACCACTAGTTCCATGAAGATTTTTCATATTATCACCCACTACAGCAATGATACATAAATCTTTTTCTATCCTTAAAGGATAAATACATTTTTGGTGTATTTCTTTGGAAAATTCACTATCTATAACAGATTTAGCTTTTATTACATCTAAATCATGTATACCTGTTGTAATTGAATGTTCTGAAGAACTTTGTGTAATAAAAATAACATTAATTTGTTCTCTTGATAAAGCTTCAAATAGACGTTTTGAATAACCTGGAATTCCTATCATACCACTGCCTTCTAAAGTCAGTAACGATACAGATTGAATGCCAGATATCCCAGTTACTGGTTGAGTTATATTAATATTTTTATTAACATAAATTAAAGTTCCTTGGTCCATTGGATAAAAAGTATTCTTGATCTTAATAGGAATATTTTTTTTCATTGCTGGTTGTATAGTAGGAGGATAAATAACTGTTGCTCCAAAATGAGATAATTCCATAGCTTCTTCATAAGAAATTTCTTGAATAGGAAATGCTTGATTCACTATTTTTGGATTTGCGGTCATCATTCCACTAACATCAGTCCAGATTTCTAAAAAACTAGCAGAAATAGCAGCTGCTAAAATAGAAGCTGTATAGTCAGACCCACCTCTTCCAAGAGTAGTGGTTTCATGTTCTATTGTTGACCCTATAAATCCTGGTAACACAATATATTTAGAAGTTATTTCTTCATTAAAAAATTGAACAATATGATGATTGCTTGTGATAAAATCAACTTGTGCACATCCAAATTGAGCATCAGTAATAATTAAATCTCGACTATCTTTACAAATTGCATCTAATCCAAATTGTTTTAGTTTTTCTGCAATTAAAAAAGAAGAACTTAGTTCTCCAAAACTCATTATTTTATCTAAAGATCTTTTTGATAATTCTTCTACTTGGAAAATTCCATCACATAAACATTCTAAATTATTAATCTTTTTTTTTATACAACTAATTAAATGACTTTGATCAGAAATTGGAAATAATTCTCTAATCATATTTAAATGACGCATTTCTATTTTTTCTATAATATTTTTATATATATTTTTTCTTTTTGCAGCAAATATTCCACATTGTATTAACTGATCTGTAATGTTTTCCAAAGCAGAAACTACAATTGCATATTTTCCTTCAATTTTTTGTTCTAATAAATAACAAATACGTTTAATTGAATCTGCATGAGCAACAGAACTCCCTCCAAATTTTAAAACTTGCATTTTTTATAAAAATTTTCCAATTATTTGTCTGATAGAAACAGAAACAAAAATAAGTATAATTAAAAAAAATTTAATTTTTTATGTAAAAAAATTAAAATATTGCAAACATAGTTTTTATAAATTAAATTAAATACAAAATGAAATAAAATTATTTATTTTTGATAAAAAATAAAATTGTCTGATTTATGCATTTAACTTTTTATGAGAAAGAAAAACTTCTTCTTCATATGGCTGGAATATTAGCAATAAATCGTTTAAACAGAGGATTAAAATTAAATTATCCAGAATCTATAGCATTAATTACACATTATGTAATGGAAGGTGCACGTGATGGCAAAATGATAAAAGATATAATATATGAAGCAAAAAATATTCTTTATGATGATCAAGTAATGGATGGTATTGATGAACTTATTAAAGATATTAAAGTAGAAGCTACTTTTCCAGATGGAACCAAATTGGTAACAATTCATGATCCGATCAAAAAAAGAAATTCAAAAGTACCAAGTAAAAAAATTATACCAGGAGAGTATCATTTACTTGAAGATGAAATAACATTACTGCCTAATAGACATAGAATAACAAGAATTGTATCAAATAAAGGAGATAGACCTATTCAAATAGGATCTCATTTTCATTTTTACGAAACTAATTCCATGTTATTTTTTGATAGAAAAGGAACTGAAGGTTATAGATTAGATATCGCTGCTGGAAGATCTATTCGTTTTGAACCAGGAGAAATTAAAGAAATTTCATTAGTCAAAATGGGAGGTAATAATAAAATTATTGGATTTTCCAAATAAAAAATTATATACATATAATATGACAAAAATGAATAGAGAGTCTTATTCTAAAATGTACGGACCTACTAAAGGAGATAAAATTAGATTAGGTGATACGTCATTATGGATTGAAATTGAAAAAGATTATACAGTATATGGTGATGAATGTGTTTTTGGAGGTGGAAAAGTAATTCGAAACGGAATGGGACAAAATGCATTAGCAACTAAAGATAATGGTATTTTAGATTTAGTATTAACAAATGCTATTATTATTGATCATTGGGGTATTATAAAATCTGATATTGGAGTAAGAAATGGATTAATTGTTGGAATTGGTAAATCTGGTAATCCAGATATTATGGATGGTGTTCATGATAATATGCATATTGGATCAGGTACGGAAGTTATCTCAGCAGAGAATTGTATTGTGACATCTGGAAGTGTAGATTGTCATGTACATTATATTTGTCCTCAATTATTTGAAGTGGCATTAGAAAATGGAACAACAACTATAATTGGAGGGGGAACAGGTCCTGCAACAGGAAGTATTGCAACCAATTGCACATCTGGAGTTTGGAATATTCAAAATATGTTTCATAGTACTGATCATATTCCTATTAATTTTATGTTTTTAGCATGCGGAAATAGTTCTAATCCTATTGCTTTAGAAGAACAAGTATTATATGGGGCAGGTGGATTGAAAATACATGAAGATTGGGGGAGCACTCCATCTGTAATTAATCAATGTTTAAAAATATCAGATAAGCTAGATATTCAAGTTAATATTCATACAGATTCATTAAACGAATCAGGTTATGTAGAAGATACTTTAAAAACATTCAATAATAGAACTATTCATACTTATCATACAGAAGGAGCAGGTGGAGGACATGCTCCAGATTTATTAAAAGTAATATCTCATTATAATATTTTACCTTCATCTACAAGTCCAACTATTCCTTATACTTGTAATACAATTGATGAACATTTGGATATGCTTATGATATGTCATCATTTAGATTCTAATCTACCAGAGGATGTTTCTTTTGCAAAATCGAGAATTCGATCTGAAACAATTAGTGCAGAAGGTGTATTACATGATTTAGGAGCTATCAGTATGATTAGTTCAGATTCTCAAGCTATGGGAAGAATAGGAGAAATTGTAAAAAGAACTTGGCAAACGGCAGATAAAATGAAAAAAGAAAGAGGAGCATTGGGTGATGATTATAAAAATGAAAATGACAATATAAGAGTTAAAAGATATATTTCAAAATATACTATTAATCCTGCAATAACTCATGGTATATCCAATTATGTAGGATCAATTCAAATTGGAAAAATGGCTGATTTAGTAGTTTGGAAACCTGCTTTTTTTGGAGTCAAACCTGAATTAGTAATTAAAAGTGGAATGATTGTATATGCTAGTCTTGGCGATCCGAATGCTACTATTCCAACTCCTCAACCATTTATGTATAGAAAAATGTTTGGATTTTTTAATCCAAAATTAAGTAGCGTTTTTATTCCCATATCTGCTATTAATAATGGATTTATAGAAAAAAATAAGATTAATAAAACATTAAAACTTATTCAAAACTGTCGTAATTTATCTAAAAAAGATATGATATTAAATGGAGAAATTCCAAATATAGAAATAGATCCAATTAATTATAGTGTTTATATAGATGGTAAAAAAATTGAATCTAACCCATCCTATATTTTACCTCTTTCTCAAAAATATTTTTTATTTTAATTAAATAATAGTTAATAGTTTAATAGTACCCAGAGCGGGATTTGAACCCGCATGATATAATAAAAATCACTGAAGTTTGAGTTCAGCGCGTATACCGATTCCGCCATCTGGGTGTTAAATAAATTTTTTAATCAAAATGTTGGATTTTTTAAACAATATTAATTGTTCTTCTATATTGTTATTTTCATATAAATATACTATTCTTTTAATTTTAGATTGATAAATTAATTTACTACATTCTTTACATGGAAAGTGTGTAATATATAAACAAGAATTTTTACATGATAATGATGAATAAGATAATTTTAAAATTGCATTAGCTTCTGCATGTAACACATACCATTTTGTGTCTCCATTTTTATCCTCACATAATTTATCAAATCCTTCTGGAGTATTATTATAACCATTTGATATAATTTGATTATTCTTAACAAGAAGAGCTCCTACTTTTTTTTTTTACAAAAAGATAGTGTAGATAATTTTATTGCAATTTTTAAAAAAATTTCATCGTATTTTTTATTTATTTTCATTATGGACAAAATAGTAAAAAATATAAAAATAAAAAAATTAATAAAAACTTATAAAAATAACAACAAATTATTCTTTGTTGAAGGAATTATGGAATTTAAAATGGCTATTAAAGGAAATTATATCCCCAACAAAATACTTATTTGTAAAGATATATTTGATAATTATAATATTATAAAGTCATTTAATTCAATTATTATTTTTATTAGTTTAAATATTTTTCAAAAACTAGTATATAGAAAAAATTCAGGAGGAATTATTGGAATTTTTCAAAAATTAATTTTAAAAACAATACAAAATATTATTCCTCCTAAAAATTCTTTAATTGTAATATTAGATGGAATTGAAAAACCAGGAAATTTAGGAGCAATATTGAGAACTGCAGATTCTGCTGGAGTTAATTTTATTATATGTTGTAATTTACAAACATCTATATTTAATACCAATGTAATTAGATGTAGTTTAGGAAGCGTGTTTACTCAACAAATAATGATAGAAGATAAAAAATTAATTTTAGATTGGTTAAAACAACATAATATTGAAATAGTTTCTACTAGCACAAATTTAAAGTCTACAAATTTATACGACACTTATTTTGCTTCTTCTTCTTCTTTAGCTATTGTATTAGGATCAGAAAATAAAGGATTATCTAATGATTGGTTAAAAAAATCTAATAAAATAATAAAAATTCCTATGTTTGGATTTATAGATTCTCTTAATGTTAGTAATGTATTTTCTATTATTATATATGAAATAATAAGGAGAAAAAAATACATTATCTAATTTAATCAAAAAATTATTTTTTTTGTTGTTCATAAATATAATCTATTTTTAATTTTTTGTTTTTAGAAGCCATTTCAGCTAGACGATCACAATAATCATTAATATAATGAAATCCATGTGATTTCATCCATTGAAAAAAAATAAAATGTTTTTTAAATACTTTAAAAAAACGAATCCATAAATCAATATTTTTTTTATTTTTAAAATTATTTTGTTTCCATTCATAAATCCAATTTTTGTTAATTGGATTGATTATGTATTCAGAATCTGTAAAAACAGTAATATTTTGTTTATTTTTTGGGATTTTTTCTAATCCAACTATAACAGACAATAATTCCATTCTATTATTAGTAGTATAACGATATCCTTCAGATATAATTTGTCTTTTATAGTGTTTTCTTTCTAAAAATTCTATAAATATAGCATATCCACCAGGTCCTGGATTACCTTTAGAAGAACCATCTGTATATATATGTATTTTTTTTCCTGTATTAATATTATTATTTATTGCTCGTTCAAGATTTTTCACTATAAAATTGTTCCAATTGAAATTTTATTAAATTAAAACATTTTTGTTTTAAAATATTTTTTTCTTTTAAAGAAAAATGTTTAGTAGAAATAGAATGATGTTGTTTAATTCTTATTTTTCCTGGTTTTCCTTTTAATAATGAAAATCTAGGAAACTTGGTTTTGATATCAGCTATTGTAAATGTAACAATAGGAATTTGTTTTATTATAGCAATAGCAAACGCTCCACTTTTAAAATTTCCCAAAAAAATAGATGGATTTGGAACCCCACCTTCTGGAAAAAGACAAATACTTTTTCCTGAATCTATTTGATGTTGTATTGTTTTAAAAACTTGTTTACAACTTGATAAGCTTTTTCTATCTAATAGAATATTACTTTTTTTATAAACAAATCCAAAAAATGGTAATTTGGCTAATTCAGCTTTTCCCACAAATACTAAAGGATGATTTCTCATTAAAGAATAAATTAACATAATATCCATAATAGAAGTATGATTGCTAATTATAACGTATTGTTTATTTTTATCTAATATTTCTTTATCAGTTTCTAATACATACCAAAATCCCATTAAAAATAGATTTGATCTAGCCCACATTTGATGAAACCAATAAACTATTGGATAATTCTTTTCATTAAATAAAAAAGGAATTGAAGCTCCAGCCCAAAAAGGAACTAATATAATATTAATTAATAAAAACCAAATATGCCATAAAAAAATTAATAAACTGTAAATCAATAACTTAATAAAATTACTAATGATAAAAAAATTTTTTTCATTTCAAATAAAAATTTATAACTTTTTTTGTTTAAAAACAAACAGTATAGCTAAATATTTTTTTCCATCATGTATACATTAGGAGAATTTATTATAGATAATAGAGATCGTTTCTTATATTCTACAGAATCATTATTAAGATTATTTAGTTCTATTAAATTAGCAGCAAAAGCTATTAATAAAGAAGTGAATAAAGCTGGATTAACAAAAACAATTATAGGGAGTTCAGGAATTATAAATATACAAGGAGAACATCAACAAAAATTGGATAATTATGCACATAAAGTATTTATTGAATCTTTAAAAAGTAGAAATGTAGTTTGTGGAATTGCTTCTGAAGAAGAAAAAAATTTTATAATGATAAAAGAAGAAAATGATAATTTTTCTAAAAATGAATATATAGTTTTACTTGATCCACTAGATGGGTCCTCTAATATAGATGTAAATGTGCCTATTGGAACAATTTTTTCTGTATATATTAGAAAATCATCTATTAATACTAATATTACGTTAGAAGATTTCTTGCAAGAAGGTCATAAACAAATTCTTGCAGGATACATTATATATGGATCATCTACAATCTTAGTGTATACGATTGGCAATGGAGTATATGGATTTACTTTAGATCCTACTATTGGTACTTTTTATTTATCTCATCCAAATATTTCTTTTCCAGAAAAAGAAAAAATATATTCTATTAATGAAGGCAATTATGATAGATTTCCTATAGGGGTAAAACATTTTATTAAGTATTGTCAAGAAAATAAAGGAAATAGGCCATATACTGCAAGATATATTGGGTCTTTGGTCGGTGATTTTCATAGAAATATGATACAAGGAGGAATATATATATATCCTAATCATTCTCATTCTCCAAATGGAAAATTAAGATTACTTTATGAATGTAATCCAATTGCTTTTTTAACAGAACAAGCGGGAGGAAAGGCCTCTGATGGAACGAAAAGAATATTGGATATAAAACCTAGTTCTTTACATCAACGAACTCCATTTATTTGTGGGCCTATCAATATGGTTAATAAATTCGAAGCATTTATGAATAAATCAAAAATATGAATATGTCATTAAAAATTAATGTTATGAATGTTATGAAATATGGAAAATTATTATATAATTTTCCTATAAAAATTAAATACATTTCTATAGATAAAAATAAATCAACTAATTATGTAAAAAACAAAATGGTTGGAATATTAATCAAAAAACAAATTTTTAAAAAGGCAGTTCATCGAAATAGAATAAAAAGATTATTTAGATCAGCTTATTTATTAAATAAATATCTTTTAGAAGATAACATAAATAATAATAACAAAATTTATTACATAGTTTTTATTTATCAAGGTAGTTTTTTACCAACATTTAAATTAATAAATTGTTCACTGAACAAAATATGTAGTTATTTAAAATTTTTTGTTAAATAAATCACTTATATTAGCTCCAAAAATTTTCACTGCAAAAGCTAATAAAATAATTCCAAATATTTTCTTTACAATATCTAATCCATTTGATCCTAATTTTTTTGCAATCATATCACATTTTTCTAAAACAAAATACACTACTATCATATTTAAAATCAAAGAAATAATAATAATATATACATTATAAGTAGTTTTCAATGATATCAATGTAGTTAAAGATCCAGGACCAGCAATAAGAGGAAATGCTATAGGAACTATAGATGTATGTGCATTTTTTTGTACTTTGTGGATATCTATTCCTAATATCATTTCTAATCCAATTATAAATAATACAAATGCCCCAGCTACAGAAAATGATTGAACATCAATACCAATAATTGTTAATAAAGGTTGTCCTAAAAACAAAAAAGATAAAAATATTATAAGGGAGGTTATGATGACTTTTTTAGTTTCTATAATATTTCCTTTAGATTTAAATCCCATAATAATAGGAGCATTTCCTAAAATATCTATAATGCTAAATAATATCATGAAACAACTGACTAATGAATTTATCCATTTCATATTTAAACTATGTTCAAAGCTTTTTTATATTAATTTTTGTTCTAAAATTAGAAAATAAATTTATATTCATTACTATCAATAAAAAATATTTTTTAAAGTTCGTTTTGATATGCTTCCCATCCTTCATATCTATATTTTTTTGCAAAATATTTTGGATATTTAGATTGATATATTGCTTTGCCTACTATAATAAAATCACTTTGATATTGTGTTATGGCTTTATTAGGAGTAATATATGATGAATGTTTATTACTACTACTAATATCATTGGATGATAATAAAATTCCTGGTGTAAATAATAATAATCTATCATCTACTTTTCTTTGTGCAACTGTACCAATTACGGTTGAGTTTCTCAAAGAAATCTTTAAAGATTGTATAAAAAATTGATCATCAGATATTCTACCATACGATGACATTTCAGATATAGTAACTAATCCCATAGTATTATATGGAATATTTAAATTATTTATGCTATCTTCTCCTGCAATAACATGTGTAGAAACAATATCTGCCCATGAAGAAATTCTATGTATTCCATGATGTAATTGTAAATAATTTGTGTATGCAACATCACATAATTTTTTATCCTCAAATATTAAAAAATTTTTTTTTATAGAAATTTGTTTTAGTTTTTGAATAAAAGAATATGAAAAATCACGAATAATATCAACATGAAGTTTTAATACACAAATTAGATCTCCTATTAAATGTGCAAAATTTAAAATTTGATTAGAATATATAAGATCTGCAGAAAAAATTAAATTAGTTTTTTTTTTAATTGTAATATCAATAAGTTTTTTTCCTATTGGATGAGAAATGTTTTGTTGTTTTTCTTCATAAGAAAGTCTTCTTTTTTTAAATTTTATATTTGTTTTTTGTTTTAAAAATTTGTTAATATAATATATTTCTTGTTGTTTGAATAATTTTTGTTTATCTAATATATTTATGACCTCTCCTATCTTAAATAGTGTATTAATTTTAAATCCTTTATTTGTGATATTTTCTATGCCTCCTTGTTCACGATCTAAAATTGATAATATATTTTGAATTACTAATCCTTCTTTTTTCAGCCCTTCTGCTGTATTTAATAAACTCTCTCCACTAGTTATCACATCCTCTATAAGAAGACAATTTTGTCCTTTTTTATAAATTCCCTCAATCATTTTTTGTGTTCCATATCCTTTATTTTCTTTTCTTTTAATAATCAAAGGTATATTATATCTAATTGATAAAGTAGTTGCAATGGGTAATGCTGCATAAGGAACTCCACAAATTAATTCAAAGTTATAATATGAAATTGTATGTAACAGTAAATCTGATAATTTAATTAATAAATTAGGTTTTGAAGCAATAGGACGAAAATCAATATATATAGGAGAACTATATCCACTTTTTAAAGTAAAATTTCCAAATTTCATGATCCCTAAATTGTAAATTGTTAAAACAAATTGTTCTTTTTCTTTTATCATAATAAACCTTTTTTATTAAGTTAGAAATTTTATTTTTTGTTAGTAAATTAAAACTTATAAAATGATGACAACAATAGAAGACATAGATATATCTACTAATATAAATGGAATCCAATTAGATTCATGTATTATGAATGCATCAGGCATTTTTTGTTCTACAGAAAAAGAATTAAATATTCTTATTCAAAATAGTTATTTAGGAGCAGTAGTAACAAAAAGTTGTACTTTGAAAACAAAGACTGGAAATCCTTTTCCTAGATGTTTTCAATGGGGGGCTGGAAGTATAAATTCTGTTGGATTAGCTAATCTTGGAATTGATTTTTATCTTTCATTTTTAAAAACAACAAGTTTAAAAAAACCTATTTTTTTATCTTTATCAGGATCTTCTTTTGAAGAAAATTATATGTTATTAAAAAAAACTAATCCATATTCTGATTTTATTAGTGCTATAGAATTAAATTTATCTTGTCCAAATATTTTGGGTGATAAAAAAGTTTTGGGTTATGACTTTCATAACATGCCGTATTTTTTGGATAGATTATTTAATTTATATAATAATCCTTTAGGAATTAAACTTCCACCATATTTTAATGAATATGATATAGCAAAACTTTCTTCTATTTTGAATAAATATCCAGTTGATTTTGTTACATGTGTTAATAGTTTACCAAATGGTTTATTTATTAATGTAGAAAAAGAAACTATAGTAATTAAACCAAATAAAGGATTTGGGGGAATAGGTGGCTTAGGAATAAAACCTTTTGCATTATCTAATGTACGACAATTTTATAATTATCTTAGAAAAGATATTTCAGTTATAGGATGTGGTGGAATAAAATATGGAACAGATATTTTTGAGCATATATTATGTGGAGCATCTGCTGTTCAAATCGGAACTCAATTTTTGATTGAAGGAATTTCTGTATTTCATAGATTATTATTTGAATTAATAGAATTGTTACAAAATAAAAATTATTTTTCTTTAAAAGAGTTTAAAGGAAAATTGAGGACAATTAATAATTAGTAAGATTTTGCAAAAATTACTCTTTGATAAGATGGATTTCCAGAATAAATGCATTTACCCATATTATTTAAGTTATTATTCAAGGGAATACAACGAATTGTTGCTTCTGTTTCTTGTTGAATTTGTTTTACTGTATTGATTGTCCCATCCCAATGAGCCAATATAAATCCTCCTGTATTACGTAGTTTTTTTTTGAATTCATCATAATTATCTAATGTACAAGATAATTTATTGATTCTATTTAAAGCTTTTTGATATATATTTTTTTGAATGTTTGCAAGAAGTTTCGATATACAATATGTAATTTTATGTAATGAAATATAATGTTTTTCATACGTATCTCTTCTAAAAATTTCTATTATTTTATTATTAATTTCATTTGGTCCTATACTAATTCTTATTGGAATCCCTTTCATTTCATATTTGTGAAATTTCCATCCTGGAGTAAAACATTGATTTTGATCATATTTTACTCGAATTCCTTGTTTTTCTAAATTATTTTTTAGTTTATCAACTATTGTAGTTATTTGATTCAATTCTGTTTTATTTTTAAAAATCGGAATAATAATAACTTGTATTGGTGATATTTTAGGAGGTAAAATTAAGCCATGATCATCTGAATGTAACATTACTAATCCTCCTATTAATCGTGTAGATATTCCCCAAGAAGTTCCCCATACGTATTCTTTATTTCCATTAGCATTCGTAAACTTTACATTAAAGGATTTTGAAAAATTTTGTCCTAAAAAATGAGAAGTAGCAATTTGCAAAGCTTTTCCATCTTGCATTATAGATTCAATACAATAAGTAATCTCTGATCCAGAAAATTTATCCATATTTGGTTTTATTCCTTGTATTACTGGAATAGCTAAAAAATTTTCAGAAAAATTAGTATATATATTTAATATTTTTTTTGCTTCATAAATAGCTTCTTCTTTTGTAGCGTGAGCTGTATGTCCTTCCTGCCATAAAAATTCTGAAGTTCTAATAAATAATCGTGTTTTCATTTCCCATCTTACAGCATTTCCCCATTGATTTAAAAGAATAGGTAAGTCTCTATAAGATTGTATCCACCTTTTATATGCTGTCCAAATAATGCTTTCTGAAGTAGGCCTAATAATTAATTTTTCTTTTAATCTAGATTGATCATCTATTTCAAATTTATTTTTATGTTGTTGTTTTTTCAATCTATAATGTGTTACAACTGCACATTCTTTATAATTAATGTGTTCTTTTTCTGTTTTATCAACAAATAAAGAATCTTTTGGAATTAAAAGTGGAAAATAAATATTTTCATGTCCAGATTCTTTCAACATTTTATCTAATTCTTTTTTTATGTTTTCCCATATAGAAAATCCATATGGTTTAATAATCATAAACCCACGAACTCCTGAAAATTCTGCTAATTCAGATTTAATAATAATATCATTATACCATTTAGAATAATCTTTGCTTTGTTTGGTTAACGAATAATTCATATTAATAAATATAAAAATAATTTTATTATTATAGTAACTTAGTAGTTTATTATAATTTTTATGGCACATCCTAAAAGAAGACAATCTAAATCAAGAAGAAATAAAAGAAGAACTCATTTAAAAGTAAAAATTCCTGTATTGTCAAAATGTTCTTTAACTGGTCAAATATATTTATATCATCATGCATATTGGAAAAAAAAAGAACTTATTTATAAAGGAAAAGTAGTTTTTATCAAAAAATAAGATGAATGATATGTTTCGTTTACTATGGATTTAAAACAAATTAAATCTTTGATTAAAGTAGTTTATCAATATAGAATTGATGAAATCAAAATACAAATAGGAGAAACTACAATTTATATTAAAAATAAAATTTCTCAATTAGTTGAGAAAAATAATAATAAAGAACAATATTATTCTGTTTCAGATTCAGAAGAACAATTTAATGAACAAAATGGATATTTTACAATTAGATCTCCAATGATTGGAACTTTTTATAGAAGATCAAATCCTAATCAAGATCCTTTTGTGAAAAAAGGTGATAATATTAAGATAGGAACAAAAATTTGTATCATAGAAGCAATGAAATTATTTAATGATATTGAATCTGAAGTTTCAGGAAAAATTGTAAAAATTTTTGTTGAAGATTCAACCCCAGTTGATTATAATCAACCTTTATTTCTTATTAAAATTAATAATTAATCTGTTTTTGATATTATATTTTTTATGTTTAAAAAAATATTAATTGCAAATCGTGGAGAAATTGCTTTAAGAATTATACGAACAGTGAAAGAAATGGGAATCAAAACTGTAGCAGTATATTCTACTGCAGATAAATATAGTCTTCATGTGTATTTTGCAGATGAAGCTGTTTGCATTGGTCCACCATCTCCATATTTATCATATCTTAATATTCCAAATATCATTTCAGCTGCAGAAATCACTAATTCTGATGCAATTCATCCAGGATATGGGTTTTTATCTGAAAATGCCTACTTTTCTTCTATGTGTAAAAAACATAGAATTAAATTTATAGGACCTTTACCAAATCATATTATTCAAATGGGAAATAAAATTTTAGCTAAAAAAACTATGAACAAAGCTGGGATTTTATGTATTCCTGGATCTGAAAATTTAAAAGAAAAATATTCATATAAAAAAGTAGCAAATATTGCAGAAAAAATAGGATATCCTGTCGTGATTAAATCGGTGTCTGGAGGAGGAGGTAAAGGGATAAGATCTGTTTTCAATAAAAATGATTTAAAACCATCTTGGGAAAATGCTAAAAAAGAATCTTTAATATGTTTTGGTAAACCAGATCTATACTTAGAAAAATTAATTCTTAATCCAAGACATATAGAGATACAAATTATTAGTGATAAATATGGACAAACATGTCATTTATCAGAACGAGATTGTTCTATACAGAGAAGAAATCAAAAATTAGTAGAAGAAGCTCCGTCACCTTTTTTGACTCCGTCTTTAAGAAAAATCATGGGCGAACAAGCTATTAAAGCAGCTAAATTTATTCATTATGAAGGAATAGGAACTGTTGAATTTTTAGTAGATCAAAATACTAATTTTTATTTTATGGAGATGAATACCAGAATACAAGTAGAACATGCTATTACTGAAGAAATAACTGGATTAGATCTTGTTAAAGAACAAATATTTATAGCAAGTGGTAAAAAAATTTCAATACAAAATGTTTATCCAAAAAAATATTCAATTGAGTGTAGAATTAATGCAGAAGAACCTAAACAAAAATTTCGTCCATATCCAGGAAAAATTACTCAAATGCATTTACCAGGTGGAAAAGGAGTTCGTATTGATACTCATATTTATGCTGGATATAATGTTCCACATTATTATGATTCTATGATTGCAAAGATTATTACTACAGCAAATAGTAGAAAAGAAACTATTGACAAAATGCGTAGATCATTAGATGAATTTGTAATAGAAGGGATTAGAACCACCATTCCTTTTCATATACAAATGATGAAAAATAATTTTTTTGTAAAAGGCGATTATAATATTAATTTTATAGACACTATGTTATCAAGTTATTGATGTATTATTTTTTTTTTAAAAAATCTATCATTTTTTGAATATTTCCATTCATAAATCCTGTAAGATCATAAATAGTTTTTTTCACTCTATGATCCGTTACTCTTTGTTTTGGATAGTTGTAAGTTCTTATTTTCACAGAACGATCTCCAGTAGAGATTAAACATTTTCTTTGAAAAGATCTTTCTTTAAATCTTTTATCCAGTTCTTGTTGGAATAATCTAGCTCTTAATACATTCATAGCTTTTTCAAAATTTTTATGTTGAGATCTTTCTTCTTGACATTCAACAGTCATTTTACTTGGAATATGAGTTAGTCTAACTGCTGATTCGGTTTTATTAACATGTTGGCCACCAGCACCACTAGATCGAAATGTTTCTTTTTTAATATCAGATATGTTTATTTTCATTTCTAATTCTTGAACTTCTGGTAATACTGCCACAGTAATTGCTGATGTATGAATTCTACCTTGTGATTCAGTTTTTGGAATTCTTTGTACTCTATGTACTCCAGATTCAAATTTTAGATTACCATAAACACTACCTTTCTTATTACTGCCACTTACTTCTAATATAATTTCTTTATATCCTGTGGATCCACTTTTTTGAGCATGCATGATTTTATATTTCCAATGCATTTGTTTAAAATACATAATATACATTCTTAATATTTCTTCAACAAATAGACATGCTTCATTTCCACCAGTTCCTGAACGTAATTCTACTATAGCATTTCTATGATTATCATTTATATTTTGTGATGTTTGTGATGAATAATTATTATTTAATAATTTGTTTTTTATAGACATTATTTCTTCTAATATATTTTTTTTTTCTGAAGATGCTATGTTTATCATTTCTGGATCTGAATCATGTTCTAAAACATCATTTAACTCATGTAAATAAGATAATTTTTTATTATATTCATGATAATATTTTATCCATTTGTCTATTTTATTATATTGTTTTAATAATGTTTTATATTTTATTTTATCATATATAATTTTTGGAATAGAAATTGATTTTGAAATTGTATCAAATTCTTTTTTAAGAATTTTAAATTTTTTATTCAATAATGAATTTTGAATCATGATTGATTATCGTATTCTATTTGATGATTTAATTATTTTTATATCTTTTTTGATTGATTTATTTGAAAGAAATAAAAATAATATAGAAAATAATAATAAAATCAGTATATAACTTATTAAAATAATATTTAATTTTTTATTCAAATAAGTTAATAACAAAATTATTATACTATTTAAACTGTTAAAAAAAATATTTAAAATATTTAATATTATTTGTAGCTTATTATTTTTGTCAAATAACATACTAGTAACTGATAATATAAAACATATAATCAAGAATAAATCAAAAAATATATTAAAAGAAAAATTTAGTAATATAGAAATTAAAATTAGTAAAGATGATATAAATGTATAAACATTTTGTATTCTACAGAACATATTAGTTGGAATTCAAATTAATTTTTTATAAATGTATAAAAATTTTGTATTCTAGATAACATATTAATTGGAATTAAGTTCAAATTAATTTTGTATAATTGTATTTATCTTACTTAATCATTAATAAAATTTTATCCAATTACTTTATGTTTGATATTACTGAATTAAAAAGTAAAAAACTTTTTGAATTACAGGAGATTGCTCGTTCTTCAGGATTAAAAAAATGTACACAATTACGAAAAAACGAACTCCTTGAAAAAATTATTGATATTTTTAATAAAAATTCAACTTTTTCAAAATCAACTTTAAAATTAAAAAAAATAGAAAATTCTTCATTAACAAATGATGTTAATAAAAAGAAAAATAAATATAGAAAAACATTTTTACATTTTCATGAACATGAAAACAAGAACTTAAATTTGAAAAATAAATTAAGTTCTTCTAATCAAGAAGATAAAATGAAGTATAAAAATAAAAATTTTTCAAATTGGAAAAAAAATTTAGAAAATAAATCTGGTGTAAAAGAAAATAAATCTGTAAATAATAATGTAGGATTTTTTACAAGAAATTCTAATCATACTAATAAATATATAACTCCTGACTATGAATTTGAAGGTATTATTATGAGTGAAGGAGTATTAGAAATTATGCCTGAAAATTATGGATTTTTAAGATCTTCAGATTTTAATTATTTGTCATCTCCTGATGATATTTATGTATCTCAGTCACAAATTAGATTATTTGGAATGAAAACTGGAGATACTATAAAAGGCGAAGTTAGACCTCCAAAAGAAGGAGAAAAATATTTTCCTTTGATTAAAATTGTTGAAATTAATGGTAGACCACTAACTATTGTTAGAGAAAGAGATTCTTTTGAACATTTAACTCCACTATTTCCAAATGAAAAATTTAAATTAGCAGATAAAAATGCTACTATTTCTACACGAATAGTAGATTTATTTACTCCAATTGGTAAGGGGCAAAGGGGAATGATTGTAGCTCCTCCAAAAACAGGTAAAACTACTTTATTAAAAGAAGTTGCTAATGCTATTGCAGCAAATCATCCAGAAGTTTATCTAATTATCTTGTTAATTGATGAAAGGCCTGAAGAAGTTACAGATATGCAAAGAAATGTTAAAGGTGAAGTTATCGCTTCTACTTTTGATGAACCAGCAGAAAGACATGTTAAAGTTGCTAATATAGTATTACAAAAAGCTAAAAGAATGGTAGAATGTTCCCATGATGTAGTTATTTTATTGGATTCAATTACACGATTGGCACGTGCGTATAATACAGTAGCTCCTGCATCTGGAAAAGTATTATCTGGAGGTGTAGATGCAAATGCATTACATCGACCAAAAAGATTTTTTGGTGCTGCTAGAAATATAGAAAATGGTGGATCTTTATCAATTATAGCTACTGCAATGATTGATACTGGATCAAAAATGGATGAAGTTATTTTTGAAGAATTTAAAGGAACAGGAAATAAAGAACTTCAATTAGATAGAAAAATCGCTAATAAACGTATTTATCCTGCTATTGATTTAGTTTCATCTAGTACTAGAAAGGATGATTTATTATTAGATACAAAAACTTTGCAAAGAATGTGGATTTTAAGAAAACATCTTTCTGATATGAATCCGATAGAAGCTATGGAATTTTTGAGATTACGTATGTTAAAAACTAAAAATAATGATGAATTTTTAATTTCGATGAATGGATAGATAGTATGGATCTTGTTTTTTTTTATAAAAAAAAAATATTATATTGAATAATCGCGGGATGGAGCAGTTGGTAGCTCGTCGGGCTCATAACCCGAAGGTCATAGGTTCGAGTCCTATTCCCGCTATAATACTATATCATTTAATCCATTTATTATTTTTTATTTCAAAATATTTAATCATGTTTAATTGGTGGTTGTTTGTATATTTTTTCATATTCATTTTTATTATGTTGATTATTTTTATGAATTATATTAAAAAATATGAATTAAAAAACATTCAAAATCAAACAAATTATCAATATGATAAAATTGCATTTTTTAATTCTTTAAAAGATGTAAAAAATGAAACAACACAAACAATAAAAGATTTTCAACATTTTATAGATAAAAAAATTAATTTTTATATCAGTAATCAATCAGAAAAGTTGATTCTGTTTCAGAAAACTCAAGAAAAATTAGTTAAAATAACTGAAGAAAAACTTGAAGAAATAAGAAAAAATGTTAGTGATAGATTACAAAATTCTCTCAATTCTCATTTAGGAAAATCATTTGAAATTATTGAAAATCAATTTTGTTCTTTACAAGAAGGATTAATTGATGTGAAAAATCTTTCAAAAGATGTAAATGCATTAAAAAGAACATTAAATAATGTTAAAATATGTGGTAGTTTTAGTGAAATGCAATTATCAATGCTGTTACAACAAATATTATCTCCTGAGCAATACGCTTGTAATGTAATTACTAAACCTAATACTAATTTTGTTGTTGAATTTGCTATTAAACTTCCAGGATTAGAAGATGGAAATATTATTTGGTTACCTATTGATGTCAAATTTCCGAAAGAAACTTATGAAAAAATTCAAATTGCGTATGATATTGGGGACAAAAAACAATTAGAAATTGCTAAAAAAAATCTGGAATCTGTATTAAAAAAAATGTCTAAAAGTATTAATGAAAAGTATATATCTCCTCCATATACTACAGATTTTGCTATTTTATTTTTGCCATTTGAAGGTATATATGCAGAAATTATTAAAAATTCTTCTTTTTTAGAAGAATTACAAAGAAAATATAAAATAGTACTTGCTGGACCGTCTACATTAGCGGCAATGTTAAATAGTTTACAAATTGGATTTAGGACTTTAGCTATTCAGAAAAAAAGTTCAGAAGTTTGGAAAATGTTAGAAATTGTTAAACAAGAATTTAATAAGTTTGGATTTTTATTAAATCAAGCTAAAAATAAATTAGACGCTGCATCTTCAGATATAGAGAAAGTAATGGTAGTAAGAAAAAATTTAGTAGAAAAAAAATTAAAAAATATAGAAAATTCTTCTTAATTGCGGAGAGAAAGGGATTCGAACCCTTGACACTGATTATTGTGTACACGCTTTCCAAGCGTGCGCCTTAAGCCACTCGGCCATCTCTCCCACCAAATAAGTAAGATTATAAGCCGGATTCTGTATTTAATTCATTCCTAATTCCTATCATTTATCTAGGATAATAGTTACCTATTATCTCTATCTGCCTACCCCCCAGTATCAACCGAGCAAGCATTCTGGTATATATGGCATTTCACCGTACAGAGTTTACATGATTTCACTACAGCTTATTATTTTACTGTACTTCCTTTCTGTTGCACTTTTCCTCATCTTTCGATGGATGGGGGTTACCCATTGTATTGCTCTTTGGTGTCCGGACTTTCCTCATTTAATAATGATAGATTAAATGCGATAGGATATCTTACTTATTTATATATCACAATAAATTTGTTTTATATCTTCATTTATTTTTATTTTTTTAATAAAATCAAATATTTTATTTTGAATTTTTTTTGAAATACATTGCAAATGTTTTGCTTTCCATTGTATTTTAGATTGATAATCAATATTTAATTTAAATAAATAATTTTTCATTAATCCAAAATATTTGAAATCTGTATATATATATATCATATTTTGTTGTATACAAAAATCTTTTGCTCCAAAATCTATAGACATTAATTCAAATTCTTCTATTGGAAGAGTAATATTATTTTTATCTATATAAAATATGCCTATATGATTAAATAAATGAGTTAGTTCACCATGTTTACATAAACTACCTCCTATTTTATTAAAATGATTTTTTAATTGAGATATAATACGATTGTAATTATCAGTCATACATTCTATAATCATGCTAACACCTAATATTTTACCTTCTATATTAAAACTTTTTATTTTATGTGAATTTTGTATATTAAATGCTTTTTTAATTGCTTGATTTATAGTATGTTTTGGTATATTCATAGATTTTGCATTAGATATAATTTTTTTTAATTGAAAAGAATAATTATTTGATTTTAAATTTTTTGCAGCAATAAATATTTCTTTTATTATTTTGGAAAATTTTTTAGATTTTATGCAATCTTGATGTATTTTTCTATGTTGTATATTAGACCATTTACTATGTCCAGACATGAAAATTTATTTTTATATAGAATTTATCTATATTTAATTTAATAAAAAAATATATATATATATATGTCAAAAGTGTGCGAATTTACTGGTAAAAAAGTAATGATCGGAAATAAAGTATCACATTCTAATAAAAAAAATAAGAGATATTTTAAAATTAATTTATGTAAAAAACGTTTTTTTATCACAAAAAAAAATAAATGGATTACTGTAAAAGTATCTACATATGCTATTAGAATAATTAATAAAATTGGAATAGAAAAAGCGTTAGAACGTTTTAAATATAAATATTAATTATATGGGTAAAAAGAGTAATAGAATTCAGGTTATATTAGAATGTATTGAACAAAAAAAAATTGGTATTCCAGGTTGTTCTAGATATATTACAACAAAAAATAAAAAAAAATATCCTAATAGGATGGAATTAAAAAAATATAATCCAATTTTAAAAAAATATACTATTCATAAAGAAATAAAATAAATAAATATGTCTAATACTGTTACTAATAAAAAGTCTATAGAAAAAAATAAAAACGTAAAAAAAATGATTTTAGCTATTAGAATTATTAAATCAAAATATGGATTTTATTCTTTTGAAAAAAAAATGATATCAAATAATGAAATAAAATCATTTTTTTCACAAAATTAAATTTTTAAAACAATGTTGTTTTTTAATAAAAAATCTTTGGAAAAAACTAAACTTAATTTTTTTTCAAAAATACAAACTCTTTTTTCAAAAAAACAAGATAATTTAGATAATTTATTAGATAAATTAGAAAATATATTATTATCTGCAGATTTTGGAACCAAAACAACTATCAAAATTATTAATAATATTGAACAAACAATTAAAAATAATAATCTAAATATAGATAAAATAGAATATTTATATTCTATACTAAAAGAAGAAATCAATAAAATTTTTATCAAAAAAAAATATGATATTATTCCTATATATCAAAAAATTAAAATGAGTAATAATCCATATGTAATTATGATGATTGGAGTTAATGGGGTTGGAAAAACAACAACAATTGGAAAATTAGCTTTTATTTTAAAACAACAAGGATTGAAATTAATAATAGGAGCAGCAGATACTTTTCGAGCGGCAGCTATCAATCAACTTGAAATATGGACTAAACAAATTGGTATACCTATAATTAAAAAAAAAAATTCTGATCCAGCTTCCGTAGCATATGATACTTTGCAATCTGCAATATCTAAAAAAATGGATGCTGTCTTAATTGATACAGCAGGTCGATTACAAAATCGAATTGGATTAATGGAAGAATTATCAAAAATTAATAGAGTTATGAAAAAGGTTATACCCAATGCTCCTCATGAAATTATGTTAATTTTGGATGCAAATATAGGGCAAAATACTTTTGAACAAGTAAGATCTTTTTCTTCTTTTGTTAAAATATCTTCAATAATAATAACAAAATTAGAAGGAACAGCAAAAGGTGGTGTTCTTATTGGAATCATCGATCAATTTAATATACCAATTCAATATATAGGAATAGGCGAAAAAATAAATGATTTAAAAGAATTTAATCAAAAAGAATTTATAGATTCTTTTTTTTACATAAAATCATAAAAATAACTATAATGAATAAAAAATTTACTGTAACCTCGGAAAATATTTTTCCAATTATTAAAAGATTTCTTTATTCTGATCAAGAAATTTTTTTACGAGAATTAATTTCTAATGCAACTGATGCAATTCTAAAATTAGAAACTTTATCAAAGTTAGGAAAACTAGATATGAATTTAGGATATCTTAAAATAGATATAACTATAAACAAAGCAGATAATACTATTCATATTGTGGATAATGGAATTGGAATGACTAAAGAAGAAATAGAAAAATATATTAATCAAATAGCATTTTCTGGTGCTGAAGAGTTTATAAAAAAATATAAATATAATTCCAATAAATCGATAATTGGACATTTTGGATTAGGTTTTTATTCTGCTTTTATGGTATCAAAAAAAGTAATGATTTTAACTCAATCATATAAAAATAAATATTCTTCTATTTGTTGGACATGTGAAGGGACACCAGAAATAGATATAAAAATATTACAAGAAAAAAAAACAAGGGGAACAGAAATTATTTTATTTATTAATGATGAAAGTAAAGAATTTTTAGATCAAAATCGAATTATAGACTTATTAAACCAATATTGTAAATTTATGCCGGTTCCTATTTATTTTAATAATGATAAAAAAATGATGGTGAATAATATTCATCCTATTTGGAATAAACAACCGGCTAATTTAAAAGATAAAGATTATTTAGATTTTTATTCTGAATTGTATCAACATCAATCATTTAATGAAGTATTATTTTGGGTGCATTTAAATATTGATCATCCTTTTCATTTAACAGGGGTTTTATATTTTCCCAAATCAATAAATACAATGGAAATACAAAAAGATACAATACATTTGTATCAAAATCAAGTATATGTTACTAAAAATTTAAAAGGAATAGTTCCAGATTTTCTAAGTTTTTTAAAAGGAGTGATAGATTCACCAGATATTCCACTGAATGTTTCAAGATCTCATTTACAAACTGATAGTTCTGTAAAAAATATTTCAAAATATATTACTAGAAAAGTAGCAGATAAATTGTTATTTTTATTTAAAAAAGATAGAAAAACTTTTCAAAAAAATTGGAAATATATAAAAATTATTATAGAATATGGTATAATCACTGAAAAAACTTTTTTTGACAAAGCAAATAAATTTTTTCTTTATTCAACAGTTAATGAAGAATTTTTTCTTTTGGAAGAATATAAAGAGAAAGTAAAATATAAACAAATAAATAAAGAAGGTAAGATTATTTTTTTATATACTTCAGATAAAGATAAACAAGATAGTCAAATTAAATTAGCAAAAGAACGTTCTTATGAAGTATTAATTTTGGATAGTCCATTAACTATCCATTTAATACAAAAAATAGAATTAGAATATAGAGATATTTCTTTTATTCGTGTAGATTCAGATCATATTGATAAATTAATTCATAAAACCGATACTATTAAATATGAATCTAAATTATCTGAACAAGAAAAAGAAGAACTCAAACAATTAGTTAATAGTATATCATTAATACAAGAATATAATTTATCTCTTCTAAAATTAGAACATCTTTCTAAACAAGATTATCCATTTTTAATAATAATTCCTGAATATTCAAGAAGAATAAAAGAAATGAGTGATCAACAACAACAACAACATAAATATAATAATAATAAATTACATCAATTAATTATCAATACAAATCATCCTATAATAGATAAAATATTAAAAGAATCAAATAAGGACAACAAAATGAAGATTCTTATAGAATCTTTAATGTTAACTCTTTTATCAAAAAACTTATTACGTGGAAAAAATCTAACTTCTTTTATATCGCAAAAATTTAAAGATCTTGTTTAAGAGAAAAAATTAATTTTTATTAAATTTTTTTAATTTGACTTTTGTAAATATTTTTTTTGTATAAAGTGGAAAATTGGAATTTTGTATCCATGCATAATATTTTGGATCCTTTTCAAAAATATCGGAAACTTTTTGTCCTTTATATTTTCCAAAATTAAAGATTTCATTACCAGATGAATCGATTTTTACAAATCCAGCAAGATCAGCTATTTTATTATGATTTGAAAATAAATTTAAACTATTGACATCTGTTTTAAGATTTTTATATTTTTCTAATTGTGCTAATAATATTTCATATGTAGCAAATGTATCTGCCTTTGAACTATGTGCTTTTTTTAAATTTTTATTACAATAATATTGATAGGCTGCAGAAAGAGTTCTAGGTTCCATTTTATGAAAAATAACTTGAACATCTATTGTTTTATGTTTTTTGATATCAAATGATACACCGGCTCTAAGCATTTCTTCAGCTAAAAGAGGAATATCAAATCTATTTGAATTATAACCTGCTAAATCTGTGTTTTCTATCATCTTCATAATTGATGTTGCTATTTCTTTAAAAGTTAATTTTCCTTTTACATCATCATCTGTAATTCCATGAATTGCTGTAGATTGTGGTGGTATTGGTATTTCTGGAAATATCAACCAAGTTTTATCTTCTTGATTTCCATTTTGAAATATTTTTAATATAGAAATTTCTATAATCCTATCTTTTCCAATATCTATACCGGTTGCTTCAATATCGAAGAAACAAATAGGACGATTAATTTTTAATTGCATAAATCAGTGTTTTCTTTATAATTTAATTTTTGATAAAATTGATAAAAAATAGAATATATAATATAAAGAAGTATAATATATGTAATAGCTATGAAATATAAAGTTAATAAAAAAATTATGCTAATAAATAGGAATATATAACGTACATGATTTTTTTTCCAAGATGTTCCTTGAAATTTTAAATGAAACATATTTATTTTAGAAATTAAAAAATAACAAGAACAACAAATCATAATCAAAATTTGAATAGGGGATAAAATAATCAATTTTCTGATTAATCCTGTATTTAGATGCGACATAATAATAATAGATAAAGAAGAAAAAAATAAAGCATTTATTGGTGTTGTTAATCCATAATTATATTTTTTTTGACATGTATTATATATAGTATTAAATCTTGCTAAACGTAATGAAGAAAAAATGACAATTAAAAAAGAAAACCATTTATAATACATTGTATTTGTTTTATGAATTTGAAATAACATAAAAATAATTATGGATGAAAAAATACAAAAGAAATTAAATCAGCCATAGAATCTAGTTATTTACCAAATTTATTTTCATTTTTTATACATCTTGATAAAGATCCATCTAGATAATCAAAGAAAATGGAAAATAAATTAAAAATAAAAGATTTAATAAAATATTTTTTTTGTAAAAGAATAATTGAAATACATCCAAAAAATAAGTTTAATAAAGTTATTATGTTTGCTAACCAATTTATAATCTTTTTCATGATCATAATTTTAAATAAAATTAAAAAATTATGATTAATTTTTTTTATAAAGTTTCTAATTTTTTTATTAAAGATGAATTAAATTTTATTCAATGTATAAAAATGATATTGAATAATGAAGGAAAAGAAATTGGAAATATTAATTATATTTTTTGTAATGATAGTTACATCTTAAAAATTAATCAAAAATATTTAAAAAAGAATTATTATACTGATGTTATATCTTTTGATAGTAGTAATAGTAGTATTACTAATAAAAAAATAATAACACATTCTTTTGTATCAGGTGATATATTTATAAGTATAGATAGAGTACGGGATAATGCTAACAAATGGCATGAACTTTTTCAAAGAGAATTGTACAGAGTGATGATTCATGCTATATTACATTTAATAGGATATAATGATCAAAAAATTACTGATAAAATATATATGAATAAAAAAGAAGAATTTTATTTAATTTTATTTTAATTATGTTTACAAAAAATTATGATGTTATTGTTGTTGGGGGTGGCCATGCTGGTTCTGAAGCTGCTTGTGCCTCATCTAAAATGGGATCTAAGACGTTATTAATTACTAGTAATTTATATACTATAGGACAAATGTCATGTAATCCTGCAATTGGTGGAATTGCAAAAGGACAAATTATTAGAGAAATTGATGCATTAGGAGGTTGTTCAGGGGTAATTGCAGATAATAGTATGATTCAATTTAGAATGTTAAATAAATCTAAAGGACCTGCTATGTGGAGTCCAAGAGCACAATGTGATAGAAAAATTTTTTCTAATACGTGGAGATTTTTTTTAGAAAAACATAATTTATTGGATCTATATCAAGATACTGTAACCTCTTTAATTATTAAAAATTATAAAGTAGAAGGTATTATAACGGCTTTTGGTATTAAAATTTATGGAAAATCTGTAATTCTTACAAATGGTACTTTTTTAAATGGTAAAATTTTCATTGGTAAAAATATAGTTAATGGAGGTAGAATTTCAGAGCCAGATATCAAAGGGCTTAGTGATCAATTGATAAATTTGGGATTCAAACATGGAAGAATGAAAACAGGAACATCACCTAGAATAGATGGAAATTCTTTAAATTATAAAAAAATGGAATGTCAATCAGGTGATATTCCACCTAAACAATTTTCTTTTTTTCATAAAAAATCATTAATTAAACAATTAAATTGTTATATCACATTTACTAATTTAGAAGTTCATGATTATATTACACAAAATATACAAAATTCTCCAATTGTTTTAGGATATATTCATGGAAAAAGTCCTAGATATTGTCCTTCTATTGAAGAAAAAATTGATAGATTTAAAAATAAAGAACAGCATCAAATTTTTGTAGAACCAGAAGGATGGAATACATCAGAAATGTATTTAAATGGATTTTCTACTTCATTACCAGAAAAAATTCAATATCAAGCATTAAAAAAAATCTCTGGATTTGAAAAAGTAAAAATTTTAAGACCTGGATATGCGGTTGAATATGATTATTTTTATCCAACACAATTGAAATTTACTTTAGAAAGTAAATGGATTAATAATCTTTTTTTTGCTGGACAAATTAATGGAACAACTGGATATGAAGAAGCTGCCGCACAAGGTTTATTAGCCGGAATTAATGCACATCTTAAAATAAAGGAACAAAATCCATTTTGTCTTAAAAGAAATCAAGCTTATATAGGAGTTTTAATTGATGATTTAATTACTAAGGGAACAGATGAACCTTATAGAATGTTTACTTCTAGAGCAGAGTATAGATTATTATTACGTCAAGATAATGCAGATGATAGGTTAACTTATTTAGGATATAAAATTGGTTTAATTTCAAAATATCAAATGGATGCAGTAAATAAAAAAATAAGAGATATAAAACAATGTATTGATATTTTTAAATATTTTAATGTTAAACCGATAGTAATAAATAATATTTTAAAAAATTTTAAATCTTCTATTATTCATGATAATAAGAGAATATATGATATTTTGGCTCGTCCGGAAATAGATATAAACAAATTAATTAATTGTATTCCATATTTAAAAATAATAATAGAAAAAAATAAGTTTAGTCAAGAAGTATTAGAACAAGTTTCTATTCGTATTAAATATAAAGGATATCTTGATAAAGAAATAAAAAATGCTAAAAAATTATCTAATCTTGAAAATATTATGATACCAAAACATTTTAATTATTCTAAAATTAAATCTCTTTCTAAAGAATCAATAGAAAAGTTAATGTTTTATCGTCCAATATCTTTAGCACATGCATCTAGAATTAGTGGAGTTTCTCCATCAGATTTAAGTATTTTATTAATTTATATTAAAAATTAATTTATTTTCTTTAACAGAAATAAATCTTCATCATCTTTTTTCATAAAAAATTTTTCTCTTGCAAATTTTTCTAAAAATTTTTGATTGGTCGTTAATTGTTTTAAATAATTTCCTTCTATAATAATTTTTCTTTTTAAATAATTTCTATCAATAATTAATTGATGTTTATATTTATTAAATTTCCAATGTAATATTAATGAATTTGTATCAAAAAATAACATCCATATTATGAATAGTAAACTACTCCATAAATATTTATTCTTTAATATTTTAAAGATTTTATTATTTTTTATCATAAATAAAAAATTTAATAAATATCCAAAATACAATAAAAAATGATAAAAATAATATACACCAAAAACCAGATAATAGAATAATAATAAATAATAAAAATCCAATAAATTTCATCATATAATTATCAAATATTTCTTTTTATTATTAAAAATTTTTAATTTTAATTAATTAATTTAATAAATTAATTCAAATAAAATGATTTTTAGAATAGAAAAAGACTCTTTAGGATCAGTTAAAGTTCCATCAGATAAATATTGGGGAGCACAAACTGAGAGATCTAAAAATAATTTTAAAATAGGGCCTCCTAAATCTATGCCAATCGAAATTATTTATGCATTTGCTATTTTAAAAAAAGCGTCAGCATATGTTAATTATAAATGTGGATTGCTATCAGATAAAAAAAGAAAATTAATTTCTATTGTTTGTGATGAAATTTTGGAAGGACAATTAGATGATCAATTTCCTTTAGTTATTTGGCAAACTGGGTCTGGAACACATTCTAATATGAATGTTAATGAAGTTATTTCTAATAGATCTCAGGTATTAATTGGAAAAAAATTAGGAGAAGAAAAATCTTTTATACATCCAAATGATGATGTAAATATGTCTCAATCATCTAATGATACTTATTCTACAGCAATGCACATTGCATCATATAAGATATTAGTCACTCGAACTATACCTGCCATTCAACAATTAATAAATGAATTAAAAAAGAAAGAAAAAAAATTTTTTAATATTATCAAAATAGGTAGAACACATTTAATGGATGCGATTCCTATAACTTTAGGTCAAGAATTTTCTGGGTATGTTTCTCAATTACATCATGGATTAATATCTCTTAAAAATACTTTATCTCATTTATCAGAATTAGCCATTGGTGGAACTGCAGTTGGAACGGGACTTAATGCTCCAAAAAATTTTGATCATATGTCTGTTGAATATATAAAACAATATACTGGATATCCATTTGTAGTAGCAAATAACAAATATGAAGCTATTGCATCTCATGATGCAATAGTTGAATCTCATGCTGCATTGAAACAAATAGCTATTTCATTAATAAAAATATCTAATGATATTAGATGTTTATCTTCTGGACCACGTGCTGGAATAGGAGAATTATGTTTACCTGAAAATGAACCTGGGTCTTCTATTATGCCTGGAAAAATAAATCCTACGCAATGTGAATCGTTATTAATGGTCTGTACTCAAATTATTGGTAATGATTTTGTAATTTCTATAGCTGGGGCTTCTGGAAATTATGAATTAAATGTATATAAACCTTTAATGGCTTATAATTTTTTACAATCTGCAAATCTTTTATCAGATGCATGTATTTCATTTTCTAATTTATGTATAAAAGGTATTTATCCTAATTTTATTAAAATTAAAGAAAATTTAGAAAGATCATTAATGTTAATTACTGCATTAAATCCTCATATTGGATACGAAAAATCTGCACAAATTGTACATAATGCTTATAAGAATAATACAACATTAAAAGAAGAATCAATTAAATTAGGATATCTTACAAGTGAAGAATTTGATAACTTCGTTCAACCTGATAAAATGGTATAGCTAACCTTGTTTATAAAATATTTGAGAATATATTATCTATATTTAAATTAATAATATTTGATATTTTTATTTCTGATATAGAATAAATTTTAGATAATTCTTGTAAAATTTTTATTAAATAAGTTGGTTCATTTCTTGTGCCTCTAAAAGGAGTAGGAGCTAAATATGGACAATCTGTTTCCAATACAATATTTTTTAAACTGATTTTATTTAAAAAAGATATCATATGATTATTTTTAAATGTAATCATTCCACCAATTCCTAATTTTATTCCAAGATCTGTAATTTGTGTTGCTTGTTTTAATGTTCCGCAAAAACAATGAAAAATTCCTTTGATAGGATAATATGTTTTTATAATATTTAAAATTATATCAAAAGCGTTTCTGCAATGAATGATAATAGGTAATTTATAATTTTTTGCTAATTCAATTTGAATTTTAAACGCTTGGATTTGTTCGGATATTAACTTATTATTATAATATAAATCGATTCCTATTTCTCCAATAGAAATGAATGAATATAGTTCTAAATATTTTTTAATTTTTTGTAATTCTATTTTATAATTTAAATTAACTTTATTTGGATGTAATCCTATCATAGGAAAACAAATATTAGTATAATTTTTTTTTAATTCTAATATTGTTGGAATATCTAATAATTCTGTAGATGGAATGAAAAATCTTTTTATTCCATTATAAATAGCTCTTTTTATAACTAATTCTCTATCTTTATCAAATTCTTTCATATATAAATGAGCATGAGTATCTGTAATATTTATCATATAATCATTATTAATTTTACTTAAATTAAAAATTTTTTTTTGATGAAAGCATATATATTTCCTGGTCAAGGATCTCAATTTATTGGAATGGGAAAAGATATTTATATAAATTCAAATATTGCAAAAAAATTATTTAAATATGCTGATGATATTTTAGGATTTAATATGACTAAAATGATGTTAGAAGGATCAAAACAAATTATGAATAATACTAAATATACCCAGTTAGCTATTTTTATGTATTCAGTAATAAAATCAAAAATTTTAAAAAATTTTGATCCTGATATGGTAGCTGGACATTCATTAGGAGAGATTTCTGCATTAACCGCTATTAATGTATTATCTTTTGAAGATGGATTAATATTAGTGAATAAAAGAGGATCTATAATGCAAGATATTTGTGATTCTTATAATGGAGGTATGTTAGCAATTTTTGGATTACAAGATAGCATTGTAGAAACAATTTGTAAAAATGATCCAGGAATTGTTGTTCCATCTAATTATAATAGTCCTGAACAAATAGTTATTTCTGGAGAAATAAGTGCACTTATGAGAGTAAGTAATATTATAAAACAATTTAAAGGTAGTAAAATATTAACTCTGCCTATACATGGAGCATTTCATTCTCCTATCATGGAGCATGGTAAAAATAAATTAAAAAATGTTATAAATAAAATTAATTTTAAGTATTCAAGATGTCCAATTTATCAAAATACTAATGCTAGTCCAGTGAGACAATCTTTAGACATTAAAAAAAATTTGATTGAACAATTAACATCTCCAGTAAAATGGAAACAATCAGTGAATAATATGATTAATGATGGAGCTGTTAATTTTGTTGATATTGGACCAAAAAGTATTTTACAAGGATTATTAAAAAAAATTTTAAATTTTATTTAATATGAATTATTCATTATATAATACTTTTTTTAGTAATGGTAAATTATTATTAACAGGAGAATATATTATTTTATATGGAGCTAATAGTATAGCATTATCTACAAGACAAGGACAATCATTAACTGTTTGTTATGAAAAAAATATGCATTCAAAATCATATTTATATTGGAGTAGTATTACTAATAATAATAAATATTGGTTTAAAGGCATTTTTAGCATTCCTAAAATGGATATTTTTTATGATAATAATAATAGACAAATAGCTAATAATTTAAAAAATTGTATTTTAAAATTTAAAAGTATACAAAAACATTTTTTGCAACAATCATTTATAACAATTTATGTGACAACAAAATTAGAATTTCCTATAAATTGGGGATTAGGTAGTAGTTCTACTTTAATCAGTAATATAGCAAAATGGGCTGATATAAATGATATTTTGATTTTATTAAAACATAATAAAATTCAAGGAATAGGTAGTGGATATGATATAGCGTGTAGTTTTTATCAAGAATCTATTATATTTAAATTACAAAATAATAATATACCAATGATTACGCCTATTAAATTTAACCCATCATTTAAAAAACAACTTTTTTTTCTATATCTTAATAAAAAAAAAAATACTGTTGCAGGAATTAAATTATTTATTAATAAAAATAAAACAATTTCAAAATTAATTATAGATCTGATCTCTTCTATTACTAATAAAATATTATTTTGTAAAACATTAAAAGAATTTGAAAAATTATTATTTCAACATGAAAAAATTATTTCAGATACCTTGGGCCTTCCTACTGTAAAAGAAAAATTATTTCCAGATTATTTAGGATTAGTAAAAAGTTTAGGAACTTGGGGGGGTGATTTTGTTTTAATAAGTTTTAGAAGTGGAATGAAAAAATATTTTTATAAAAAAGGATTTAATACAATTATTTCATTTGAAAAAATGATATTATGAATATTTTTAATTCAATTAAAAATTAATTATTATGTGTGGCATAGTGAATTGTAATATTAATGGAATAGTAAAAACATTTCCAGTTATTTATGGATCTTTAAATGAAAAAGCTATTAATATTTCTACTCTAAGAGAACAAACTGGATATATTACATTTGATCCAGGATTTAAAAATACAAGTATTGCTAAAAGCTCAATTAGTTTTGTAGATGGAGAAAAAGGAATATTATTATATAGAGGATATCCTATAGAAGAAATTATTCAAAAATGTACATTTTTAAAAACTAGTTATTTACTGTTAAATGGTGAACTACCTAATGAGAAGCAATTGCATAATTTTTCATATATGATAAACCAAGTTAATATTTCTAATAATAATACAAAAATTTTACAAATTTTTGAAAAATATCCTATTAATACTCATCCTATGGGTATATTATCTTCATTATCATCTATACTTGAGTTTATGCAAGAAGAAAATAATAATAATATTTTTATTCATTTATTAGCTAAGTTTCCTATATTAGCTGCTTTAATTTATAGAAAAAAACATGGATTATCTCCTGTTAATTATGATAATACTTTGTATTATACTTCCAATATTGTAAATATGTTTTTTGCTACAAATAATGATAAACCAAATTATATTATTGTAGATGCATTAGATAAATTATTAATTTTGCATGCCGATCATGAACAAAATTGTTCTACTACTACAGTACGGTTATTAAGTTCTGCTCATGTTAGTTTATATGCATCTATAGCTGCTGGAATTAGTGCTTTATGGGGCAGATTACATGGAGGAGCTAATGAAGCCGTTATTGAAATGTTAGAAAATATTTTACACAATGGTGGTAATATTAAAAAATGGATTGAAAAAGCAAAAAATAAAAAAGATCCATTTAGATTAATGGGATTTGGACATAGAATTTATAAAAATTTTGATCCAAGAGCAATAATTATTAAACAAGTAGCAGAAAATATTATGAAAAAATTAAAATTTAATAATCCTATTTTACAATTAGCAAAAGAATTAGAAGAAGTAGCGATTAACGATTCTTATTTTATAGAAAAAAAATTATATCCCAATATAGATTTTTATTCTGGTATTATTTATCAGGCTATAGGAATCCCAAAAGATATGTTTACTGTTATGTTTGCTTTAGGTAGATTACCTGGATGGATAGCTCATTGGAAAGAAATGAGATTAAATCAAGAACCATTAGTTAGACCAAGACAAATTTATGTAGGATATAAAAAAAGAAATATTCTTTAAAGATTTTATATTATATTTTTTTTTATTGTGCGGGCGAAGGGATTCGAACCCTTATGCTATTATAATTAGCATCAGATCCTAAGTCTGACGTGTATACCAATTCCACCACGCCCACTGATCACTGATTTACGTTTACGGTATAATAATGAAATTAATTAATTTCTTTTAAAAGAAGATAAAATAATTTTATGTTTTTGATCAAAAATTTGATATTCTGTATATTTAAACATTATATTAGAAATGATTTTAATCCATTTTTTATATTTAAAAAACCATTTTTGTTGAATAGAAGGAAATCCTTTTTTAAGATAAGCAGCTACAAAAGGATGTATATGTAATTCTATTCTATTATTACGTTTTTTATTTATCATAGTTTCTATAATAAATTCTATATGATTTATATAAAACATAGGAGAATATTCTAATTCTGTTATAGTATTTTTGTTTGTTATATATTTGAACTCAGGTTTTACTCTATGACGAGTGAATTGCACTATTCCAAATTCATTTGGTGGTAAAATCTTATGTTTTGCTTTATCATTTTTCATTTCTTGTTGTAAATGATGATAAAGTATTTGTTTTAAAAAAGGATCTGACATATCTATAAAATCTACAATAATAATACCACCCATATCTCTTAATCTAAGTTGTCTAGCAATTTCTGTGGCTGCTGAAAGGTTAACTTTTAAAATTATATTTTCAATTCTGTCTGATTCTTCTAGAAAATTATCTTGTATATGATTAATCATTCCACTATTCACATCTATTACATGTAATGCTTCAGTATGTTCAATAACTAAGTAAGCTCCATTTTTTAATGGAACATGTTTTCCTAGATAATTTTGCATTTTTTTTGTGATTCCATATTTTTTAAATATTGGCAATTTTCCTTCATAATATTTAATAAAGATCTTATCTTTTGGTAGTATCCATGATAAGTATGAATTTATTTCTTGGCATAAAAAATAATTATTGCAATAAATATATTTGAAATTTTTATCTAAAATATCTCTTAATAAACTATAAGTTTTACTACATTCACTAAATACTTTATTTGGTAATGTACATTTAATTAATTGATTTAAAATTGATTTCCATTTACTTATTAAAAAGAATAATTCTCTTTTTAAAATATCATGTTTGATAGCATAGGATGCCGTACGAATAATAATTCCATAATTCTTTGGCTTAAGTTTTTGAATAATAGAAATCAATCGAATTTTTTCTTTATAATTATTTATTTGATGTGAAACATAAATTTTTTCAGAAAAAGGAATTAAAATTAAATTTTTTCCTGGAATAGAAATTTTGGTAGTTAATTTAGGACCTTTATTAGAAATCGCTTCTTTTGAAATTTGTACTAAAATTTTTTGTCCAAGTTGTAATATATTTTCTATAGAATAAAAATTTTTTTTTTTTTCTTCTTCTTCTTCTTCTTCTTCTTCTTCTTCTTCTTCTTCTATAGTGTGATGACACAATAAATAATTATGAAAAGATTCTATTAATTGTGTCTTTTTTTTAAGAATAATGTTAGATTGAAATAATATATCTTTATAATGTAAAAATGCTCCTTTTGAATATCCAATATCAATAATGGCTGCATTCAATCCATAAGATATTTTTTTAACTATACCTAAATATATATCTCCAACAGAAAATTCTTTTTTCAAATTTTCTATATGAATTTCTAATAAATTATCATTTTCTAAAAATGCTATTTTTACGTTTTGTTCATCTGCATGGATAACTAACTTTTTTATCATATACAAAAAAAAAGAAAAGAAATCATCAATCAATAAAATTAATTTTTATTGTTATTTTTTCTTTTTATGCCTATTTTTTCTGTTTCTTTTTTTTCTTTTATGAGTAGCGATTTTTTTTCTTTTTCTTTTTTTTCCGTTTGGCATATTATATAGTAATTTATCTATTTTTTTAATCCTAAAGTTTTTATAGGAACTTTTTCTTTTACGAGTTCAATAAAAGATTTTGATGGTTTAAATGCTGGAATATTATGCGCAGGAATTACAATAGATTCATCTTTTGAAATATGACGACCAAGTTTTTTTGCTCTATATTTAATAATAAATGAACCAAATCCTCTGAGATATACATTTTCTCCTGAGGTCAGACTTTGTTTAATTTTTTTCATAAATATTTCTATAATATTTTTTGTGTCAATTCTCTCAGATCCAGTTTCTGATATGATTTCTGTTATTATATCTGCTTTTGTCATGTTTAATCAATCATTATATATATCAAATAACAAAATTTTATGTTCTAAATATACCAATTTTTTATAAAATTGTCCTACAATTATAGGGTATAGGGTTATAAGATTTATATAAAAATAATTTTGTGTATTTACAAATACATAATGTAATAAAATTAATTATTATACATAATGATAAAATTTGTTGTATTCAATTAAAATTTTGGTTAGTTTTTTTATATACTTATATTAAAATAATTTTATGCATTAATTTATGGATGTGAACCAACGTTTTTTTGTCTTAACAAAAAGAATTAATGTAATTATTTAATACATAATCCGTTTTTTTTTATTTCCATAAAAAATAAAAAAATTGATGATTTACTTTATGATTTGATGAAAACACAAAAAAATCATTTATCTATATAGTATTTGATGATGAATATTGAATATGGAGTAACATGTGTGTGTATGTTGTATTAGTGATATTTGAATGGAATATGTCATTATTGAATAAATAGTAGTATATATTGTTGATGAATTTGATGATAAATACGATTTTTGGTATTTTTTAGTATTCTAAATTAAATAATAATAATTATATATTTGATGAAAAAAAAACTGCTTTAATAAATTTTTACATATGAAAATTAACGAAAAAATGTTTTTTGAAAAAAAAAAAGTAAATGCTGATACTTTAGCTGTATTTATTATGGAGATTAATAAATACTTTCCAAAAATTTATACAAAAGATAGAAGTAATAAGTAATATATTAAAAATATATCATAAAATGTTTTTAACATCAAAATATTTAAATAAATTAGTAATTATATTTATTATTTTAATTAGTATATATATCATGTATTTTTTTTATAAAAATTATTTTTTAAATTTTTTAAACGAAAAACAAGCTTTCAAAGAATTATCATATGCACAGTCATATATTTCAAATGGATTAATTAATAAAGCTTTAAATTATAATATTAAAAATCATTCATTAGGATTGATAGGAATATTACATAAATATCCACATACCAAAGCTGGAAATATATCTAAATTTTATGCTGGTATTTGTTATTATAAATTAGGAAAATATGAATTTTCTATAAACATAATGAAATCTTTTTCATCCAAAGATGAATTATTATCATCTATAAAATATGGATTAATTGGGGATTCATTTGCACAATTAAACAATAATAATGAAGCTATAAAAAATTATATCAAAGCATCGAATATAAGTAAAAATACATTTACTACACCTCTGTATTATTATAAAGCTGCTATGTTAAATTTTTATATAAAAAAATATGCAGCATCTAAATTATTATTTAACAAAATCATAATTGATTATCCTTCTTTTTTTTATTACGATAATGTAGAAAAATATATGATGTTTATTGCAAATAAAATATAATAATTTTTTCACAATGTGAATACATTTTAAACAAACTCCCCCCCCCCTTATACCGCTATTATATTTGTTATTCATTTTTATTATAAAAATTTATGAATAAAGATTATATTAAATTTCTGCCAAAACAATTAATTAATCAAATTGCTGCTGGAGAAGTAATAGATAGACCAGCATCTGTAGTTAGAGAATTATTAGAAAATTCAATAGATGCTAACTCAAATAAAATCGATATTTTCATAAAAAATTATGGAAATAATTTAATTCAAGTAGTGGATAATGGATATGGTATGAGTTATAATGACGCTAAAAATAGTTTTAAAAAACATGCTACTTCTAAGATACAAACAAATCAAGATATTTTTAGAATAACAACTAAAGGATTTCGTGGAGAAGCATTAGCTGCTATTGCAGCTATAGGGCAATTAGAAATACAAACTACAAATAATAATAATTTTTTAGGATTACAAATAATTATAGAAGATGGAATAATTAAACAAGAAAATACTCTTAGCATGTTAAAAGGAACACGAATATCAGTTAAAAATATTTTTTATAATACTCCAGCTAGAAAAAAATTTTTAAAATCTACTAGAATAGAATTTAATCATATAATAAATGAACTATATAAAATAGTTCTTGCTCATAGAAATATTACATATCGTTTTTATCATAATGATAAAATTTTATTTTATTTAAAAAATAATCATTCTTTAAAAGATAGAATACAAGAAATTTTTTACAAAAAAAAATATCAATTAATTCCTATTAATATTAAAAATCATAATATTATTATTAATGGATTTATTAGTTCCCCAGATTTATCAAAAATAAAAGGAGATCAATTTATATTTGTTAATAATCGTTGTATTCAAAATATAATTTTACATAAAACTATTGTAAATGCTTATAAAGGAATAATAAATAATTTTCGATCAATTTCTTATTTTATTTTTATTTATACAAATCCAATATTAATAAATTGGAATATACATCCATCTAAAAAAGAAGTTGCTTTAGAAGAATTACATATTATATCTAATTTAATTAATATAAAAATCAAACAATTATTATATAATCAATATAGAATAAATAAGGAACAATTAGATAAATCTTATGATTCTAATTCTATGTCTCAAGACAATAAATTTTTTCATTCTTTAAAACAACTTTCGGATACAGAAAAAATTATTCATTTACAAAATTGTATTAATAATGTTAATATATTGGATAAATATTTTATAAATAACATTGATATTATGAATAAATTATCTGATTATGTATTTAATAATACAATAAATACATTTCAAATTAATGATAAATATGTAATTTTTTCATGGAAAAACAAGTATTTAATATTTGTAGATCAACATAAAGCTCATCAAAATATTTTATTTGAATTTTTTTCATCAAAAAAAAAACGAAATAATTCAATAAGTCAAACGGTTCTTTTTCCAATTAAAATTAATTTATTAGAAAAAGAATTAATGTCATTAAGAAATATTTGTAATGATTTAATGGAAATTGGATTTCATTTATACTTATTGAAAAATTCTGCTTATTTTTATGCAATTCCTTATAAACTACATCAAAATGTGATAATTAACATTTTTAAACAAATTTTAACATATTCGTTTAAAAAAGGAGATAAAAATAATAAAAATATGATAATAAAATATATATCTAAGTTTGCTGCTATTCAATATGGCACTGTATTAAACTCTTATCAAATGGAATCTTTAATTAAAGATTTTTTTACTTGTAAA
The DNA here is from genome assembly GCF_014252355.1 of Blattabacterium cuenoti. Classification (GTDB taxonomy): domain Bacteria; phylum Bacteroidota; class Bacteroidia; order Flavobacteriales; family Blattabacteriaceae; genus Blattabacterium; species Blattabacterium cuenoti_AD. The sequence continues at coordinate 90,450 of NZ_CP059217.1, read as the reverse complement.
AAAATAATTCAATCTCATTATCCTATTTTTTTTATTCTTAAAAAGAATATTTTACAACAAACAATTATTTAAGTGAATTTATATATATCAAATTTCAATCTTGGATCAGATGCTGTAAAACATTTAATTAGCATCAATATTTTAGTTTACGCAGCTACTTTTGTATTTGCACAATATAAACTTGAAAATATGTTTTCATTATATCATTTTATGGATGATAGATTTGAAATATATCAGCTATTTACTCATATGTTTATTCATTCAAAACGATTTTTTTTGCATATTGTGTTCAATATGTTAGCCTTATTTATGTTTGGTGGGCTTTTAGAAAATCTTTTAGGAATGAAAAAATTTTTAATGATATATTTTTTATCTGGAGTTTCAGCCGCAGTATTACAATTAATATTTAATACTAGTATTCTATATTCATTAGTTCATACTTTAGATATGAATCAAATTAAAATGATGTTAAATAATTTAGATGAAGATGATGGATTACAATTATATAGTATTGTATATTCTCCTATGATGGGTGCTTCTGGAGCTGTTAGTGGAATTGTTGGAGCTTTTGCTCGATTTTTTCCAAAACATAAAATATTTCTTTTACCTTTTCCTTTTCCTATCGCAGTAAGAAAAGCATTAGTCATTTTTATATTAGGTAGTTTAATTTCATCATTATTAGATTTATCTCCTGGAATTGCACATTTTGCTCATATTGGTGGAATATTATGTGGATATATCATGGGATATTATTTGGCAAAACTAGATAATAATATATATTAAAAAAATATAATCATAAAGCAAATAAAAAATAAATTAAAACACATATAAATAAAAAAATTAAAGACATTGATAAATAATAATGATTATAGTCTATTATTTTCATAATTCGTATCCAACGAATTTTCCATTTAAATAAATTTAAAGGATTTTGTCTATCCCAATCAATACTCATCCATATTAAAATTGGTTGTCCAACTATATGATCTTCTGGAACTAAACCCCAATAACGAGAATCAAAAGAATTATGTCTATTGTCACCCATCATAAAATAATAATTGTTTCTAACTTTAAACACATTATTTATTTTAATATTATTATGTTGTTCATATTTAATAATATCATAATAAATATAACAATTTCTTAAATTTAATCTAATCGTATCACCTTTTTTAGGAATATATAATGGACCAAAATAATCAATATTCCAGGGAATATACATAGATTGTTCTGCAATTTGTTGTTTTGTAAAACAAATTGGTTTTATAAAAAAAACATTATTACATAACTGTTTTATATGAAAAATATTTTGTTTGGTTAACATTGCGTAATAAAAATATTCATTCTTTTTATTACCTATTATGTCTATTTCTTTAATAGAAAGATTTTCTTTAATAAAATTAAGATTTAATGGAATATATTTTGTTTTTATAATATAACATTGTTGTTTATATTTTAATTGTTTAGAATACAATTCATCAGATTGATGATTTATAAATAAAATACCATTGTTTATGTAAATTATATCTCCTGGTAATCCAACACAACGTTTAATATAATTATCTTTTTTATCAATTATACTGTGATGTTCATCTTTAGGATAATTAAAAACAATAAGAGCATTTCTTTTAATCAATTGTTGTTCAGCTGTTTGAATACGAAAATAAGGCCATTTAATTGGTAAATAAGATTTGATAAAACCAAAAATTGTATTATGTACAAAAGGAATTGATAAAGGTGTCATAGGTAATCGTAACCCATAATGTATTTTACTGACTAAAATAAAATCTCCCACTAATAAAGTTTTTTCCATGGAAGAAGTAGGAATTAAATAAGGTTGAATTACATAATTATGAATTAAAAAAGAAAATATTATAGCAAAGACCATATGATATTCTTTCTTGTTTTTGAACAATGGTTTGAACTTATATAAATTAATATCTTTTATTCTAGAACTAGAATAATAATTAATATAATATATATATAGACCACAAGAACAAAATAACCACAAAATATGTTTAATATTTATGTTTTTAATAAATAAACGAATTAAATTAATCCATAAATAAACTATTAGAAATATACTAGTTAAAGGAATGCACATAAACAATATCCATAAACAAGATTTTTTGAATAATTTTAACAGTATGAATATATTATATATAGGAATTATTATTTCTAATAAAGAAAACCCCATGATTTTATACAATTTCCATGTTCCTAATACATGAATTATGTGTTCTATAAGCAAAAAAATTATACTAAATAAAATATATGAATACATCATATATTATTCTTTTTACAAAGATAAAACATCTTGCATGGAAAAGAATCCATTTTTATTTTGTATCCATTCAGCGGCAATAACTGCTCCAAATGCAAATCCATATCTACTGTGAGCTTTATGCATAATTTCTATATCATCTATTTTAGATATGTATTTTATTTTATGCATTCCTATTTCATTTCCTAATCTTTTTGATCTAATATAAATATTATCTTTATCATTTGTTGAATGTTCCAAAGTCCAATCTTTTTTAAGATTATTATCAATTATTATCTCTGCTAATTGTAAAGCTGTTCCACTAGGAATATCTTTTTTATTTTTATGATGAATTTCATCTATTTCTATATTATAATCTTGATATTTTGTTTTATATAAAAGTTTTGATAATTTTTGATTAATAATGTAAAAAAGATTCATTCCTATGCTAAAATTTGAAGAATACAAAAATGCAAAAGAGTTTTGTTTTAGACATACGTCTTTAATTAAATTAATATTATCTAACCATCCAGTTGTTCCACATACAATAGGAATATTATTTTCAATACAAATTTTTATATTATCCAAAGCAGAATTAGGAGTACTAAATTCTATTGCTACATCTATTTTTTTTAATGAAATAGAAGACAAATTGGGAGTATGATCAGAGCAAAAAGAAATTTTATGATTTCTATTTGTTGCTATTTTTTCTATATATTTTCCCATTTTTCCATATCCTATTATTGCTATATTCATATTTTATTAAATTTTTATTTAAATGTAAAAAAAAAGTTAATTTTTAATTATGTAAAAAAAAAGTTTATTATTAATAATAAAATGCCCACGTGGTGAAATAGGTAGACACACCACTTTGAGGGAGTGGTATCCAATAATTATGGATGTGCTGGTTCAAATCCAGTCGTGGGTACAAAAAAAACAATGATTTATTATTATACTAATACACGAAATAAATCTAGATTTTTATTCAAATATTGATAATGAACTTTATATGTTTTCATTCTTTTTATTAATTTAGAAAAATCATTTTTATCATATAATTCAACTCCTATTACAGCTGGGCCTTCTTCTTTAGATGTTTTTTTGTAATATTCAAAATATACTATATCATCTTTTTTTCCTAAAATATTATTAACAAATTCTTTTAAAGACCCTGATCTTTGAGGAAAATTAACAATAAAATAATGTTTTTTTCCCTCATATAAAAGAGATCTTTCACGTATTTCTTCTGTTCTAGTTATGTCATTATTACCTCCACTTAAAATACAAACAATTGTTTTTCCTTTTATTTGATCAGAATAAAAATCCAATGCTGCTATAGACATAGCTCCTGCTGGTTCAGCAATTATAGCATCTAAATTATATAACTCTAACATAGTTGTACATACTTTACCTTCATGAACCAGTTTTAATTCATATAATACTTGTTGACATATATCAAAAGTTAATTTACCAACTTTTTTAACTGAAGCTCCATCAATAAATCTATCAATATTATTTAATTCTATAATTTGTCCTCTTTTTAATGATGAACTCATCGATGGAGCTCCTAGTGGTTCTACCCCTATAATTTTTGTTTTTGGGCTTTGTTCTTGAAATTGACTTCCTATTCCAGAAGCTAATCCACCACCTCCAATAGGAATAAAAATATAATCTATTTTTATATTATTCGACTGTTCTAAAATTTCTAAGCCTATTGTAGCTTGACCTTCAATAATTTTTTTATCATCAAAAGGATGAATAAATATTTTATTATTTTGTTGACAATCTTTAATAGCGTCATAACTTACAGAATCATAAGTATCACCTCGTAAAATAATTTCAACATATTCTTTTCCAAACATTTTTACTCTTTCTACTTTTTGTTTTGGAGTAGTATTTGGCATATAAATTTTGACATGAGATTTCAATAAATTACAAGAATATGCTACACCTTGTGCATGATTACCAGCACTAGCACAAACTAGTCCATTTGTTAATTCTTTTTTTGATAAACTTTTTATTTTATTATATGCACCTCGTATTTTATAAGATCTTATAATTTGTAAATCCTCTCTTTTTAAAAGAATATTTGCTTTATATTTTTCAGAAAGAAAAGAATTTTTTTGTAATGGAGTATTATATATAATATTTTTTAAAATTGATCTAGCTTTTTCAACTTCCTTATAATAAGGAAAATAAATATTATTTTTCTTAATTTTCAATTGTAAAAAAATTATTTTTTTGATCGTAAACTACGAATCAGTTCACCAACTTTCCATAATTCACTTTTTTTAAGTATGTCCAATTCTTCTTTTAATTGTCTTCTATAATTTGGATGACTATTTTTATCAATAACTTTTTTGGCTTCATTTCCAGAAGATACCTCATTATATAATTTTCTAAATACAGGCAAAGTAGAATCTCTAAATTGTTTCCACCAATCTAATGCACCTCTTTGTGCTGTAGTAGAACAATTTTCATACATCCAATCCATGCCATTTTCTGATACTAAAGGCATTAAACTTTGAGTTAATTCTTCTACTGTTTCATTAAACGATTCTGAAGGTGAATGCCCTTTTTCTCTTAATACTTGATATTGAGCAGCAAAAATACCTTGTATAGCACCCATTAATGTTCCTCTTTCTCCCACTAAATCAGAATATACTTCATTTTTAAAAGTAGTTTCAAATAAATATCCAGATCCTATTCCTATTCCTATAGATAATACTTTATCTAAACATTTACCACTAACATCTTGATAAATAGCATAGCTTGAATTGACACCTTGTCCGTTTTTAAATAATCTTCTAAGACTTGTTCCAGAGCCTTTAGGAGCTACTAAAAATATATCTATATTTTTAGGTGGAAAAATTTTAGTTTGTTTATTAAAAGTTAATCCAAACCCGTGAGAAAAATATAAAGAATCTCCATCATTTAAATATTGTTTTAAAGTAGGCCAAAAAGATATTTGTCCAGCATCTGATAATAAATACATTAATATAGTTCCTCTTTCGGAAGCCTCTTCTAAAGAAAATAAATTATGTCCTTCTATCCAGCCATCTTTCAAAGCTTTATTCCATGAAATAGAATTTTTTCTTTGGCCCACTATCACTGAAAATCCATTATCTCTTAAGTTTAATGATTGTCCAGGTCCCTGAACTCCGTATCCTAAGACAGATATAATTTCTGTTTTTAATACTTTTTGAGCAGTTTTCATTGAAAATTCTTTTTGTGTAAAAATAGTTTCTTCAAAAGATCCAAATTTCATTTTCATAATTGCAATTTTAATATATTATTAATGGAATATTGACTAATTTCCATGATTTTTTGGAATTTATTTTAATATCAATATGAATAATACCAATTAAATTTCTAATTAATTTTATTATTTTTTTTAATTGTTCCTCTAAACATTCTAAATCAATCATTATTAATTGTCCAATATTATTATTGTTATCATCTACTATATAGGTAGTAGTATATTTAACTTGTATAAAAGTTATTTGTAAATTTCTTTTTTCTAATATAATTAATATTCTTATTAATAATTTTTTTTCATTATCTCCAAAAATGAGAATTCTAAAATATTTGTTTTCTTCATACATAAAATGTATCAATATATTATTATTTTTATGTTAGACGAATTTCATCAACTGCTGCACCAGAAGGTATCATAGGAAAAACATTATTTTCTTTTTCTATAATGATTTCTAATAAAAAAGATTGTTTATAATTTAATGTTTCTTTTACAGCAGATTCTAATTGATTTCTTTTGTCTATTTTTTTTGCTTTTATATTATAAGCATTTGCAAGTTTTATAAAATCTGGATTAATTAGTTTTGTACATGAATAACGTTTTTTAAAAAATAATTGTTGCCATTGTCGGACCATTCCTAAAAAATTATTATTTAATAAAATTATACTAATAGAAATTTTATTTTGTAGAATAGTTCCCATTTCTTGAATTGTCATTTGAATTCCTCCATCTCCCACAATACATATTACTTGTCTGTTTTTATAACCTAATTTAGCACCAATAGATGCTGGTAAAGCAAATCCCATAGTGCCCAATCCTCCTGATGTTATATTACTTCTTATACAAGAAAAATTAAAATATCTAGAAGCAATCATTTGATGTTGCCCAACATCAGTTACTAAAATAGAATCTTTTTGCTTATATTTATTGATCCATTTCATTACTTCACCCATTGTAATTCCTTTTTTTAAAGGATTTAAATCTTCTTGTATAACATAAATTTCTTCTTTTTTTCTTAATTTATAAAATTGACTTATCCATGTTTTATGATAAGATTTATTAACATAATATATTAATTTTTTTAAAGAAACTTTACAATCTCCTAAAATAGGAATATGACATAATATATTTTTATTGATTTCATAAGGATCAATTTCTAAATGTATAATTTTAGCTTGTGTGGCATATTTTTGTACATTACCTGTAACACGATCATCAAATCTCATTCCAATTGCTATTAATAAATCACATTGATTTGTTAATATATTTGGGGCATAATTGCCATGCATTCCTAACATACCAACATATAAAGGATGACAACTTTCTAATATACTCAATCCTAATAAAGTACTTGCTACTGGTATTCCAGTTTTTTCAATAAATTGTGTGAACTCATATTCAGCTTTTGCTAAAATAACTCCTTGTCCAACAATAACTAAAGGTTTTTGAGCAGTATTTATTAAATTTGCCGCTTGTTTTATATATTTTTCTTGTATATAAGGATACGGTCTAAAATTTTTAATTTCTGTATAAGAAATAATATTTTTTTGATTAAAAATATATTTTTGAAATTGAGCGTCTTTAGTTATTTCTATTAAAACTGGACCCGGTCTTCCTTTTTTTGCAATTAAAAATCCTTTTTGAATAGAGTGAAAAATGTCTTTAGCATTCAAAATTTGAGTATTCCATTTAGTTACTGGTATAGATATATCTATAATATTAGTTTCTTGAAAAGCATCTGTACCTAATAATGCAGAAGATACTTGTCCTGTAATACATACAATAGGTGTACTATCAATTAATGCATCTGCTAATCCAGTAATTAAATTAGTAGCACCTGGACCAGATGTAGTGAAACATACTCCTATTTTTCCAGTAGCTCTAGCATATCCTTGTGCCGCATGTATAGCTCCTTGTTCATGACGCATTAAAATATGTGAGACAACATTTAAATAATTATGAAGTGAATCATAAATAGGCATAATTGCTCCGCCCGGATAACCAAATATATATTTTACTTTTTCATGTAACAATGTTTTTATTACAATTTCAGAGCCTAATAGTTCTTCTTCTTTTTTTATTGTCATATTAATTATAGAAACCAAACATTAAAAAACATTATTATTGATCAGTTATACATCCTTCAGAAGCAGAAGAAACAGTTTTCATATATTTATATAAATATCCTATTTGTATTTTTGATTTATTAGGACTCCAAAATTGTCTTCTTTTTTTTATTTCTGTTTCTTCTACTTCCAAAGTTATTGTATTATTTTCTGAATCTATTTTAATAAAATCCCCATTTTTAATTAATGCTATAACTCCTCCATAATATGCTTCTGGAGTAATATGTCCCACTACAAATCCATGTGATCCACCAGAAAATCTACCATCTGTAATAAGTGCTACATATTTACTTAATCCTGCTCCCATAATATACGATGTTGGTTTTAACATTTCTGGCATTCCAGGACCTCCAGCAGGACCAACATATCTAATAACTATTACTTCTCCCTTTTTTATATTATTTTTTAATATTGCTGTATTGGCTTCTTCTTCAGAATTAAATACTTTTGCTATACCACGAAAATATAATCCTTCTTTTCCACTTATTTTTGCCACTGAACCTTTCGTAGCTATATTACCATATAAAATTTTTATATGTCCATTTTCTTTGATAGGATTTTTTAAAGAATAAATAATTTTTTGATTCTTAAAATTTATGTTTGGAAGATTTTTAACATTTTCATATAATGATTGTCCAGTAACAGTTAAACAATTTCCATTTAGTATACCTTCATTAATTAAATATTTAATAATTACTGGCATACCACCAATATATTTATGTATATCTTCCATAAGATATTTACCACTAGGTTTTAAATTACCAATAACAGGAGTAATAGAACTTAAATATTGAAAATCTTTTAATTCTAATTTAATATTTGCACATTTTGCAATAGCTAAAAAATGAATAATTAAATTTGTAGATCCTCCCAAAGAAATTGCTAATTTAATTCCATTTTCTATAGAATTTTTTGTAACAATATCTTTAGGTGTAATGTTGTATTTCAAAAGATTGTATATATATTGTTCTGAATGTTGACATTCTATTTCTTTATTTTTACTTGTTGCAGGATATGATGATGAATAAGGAAGTGTCATTCCTATTGCTTCCATAGCGGATGCCATAGTATTTGCAGTATACATTCCTCCACAAGATCCAGGACCAGGACATGAATGTTTAATAATTTGTTTATATTGTTCTTGAGATATGTTCCCAACATTTTTTTCTCCAAAAGCTTCAAAAGCAGAAACGATATCTAATTTTTTTTTATTATATAATCCAGAAGATATACTACCACCATAAATAATCATTGATGGTCTATTTAATCTTAATAACGCCATCATAACTCCTGGAATATTTTTATCACATCCTGGAATAGCTATGACACCATCATAATGGTGTGAATGAATAACAGTTTCTATACTATCTGCTATTAACTCTCTAGATGGAAGAGAATACCTCATGCCTGATGTTCCCATTGTAATGCCGTCACTTACTCCAATGGTAGTAATTTGAAATACATTTAATTTGTTTTTATTTTGAATTGATTGTTTTACAATTTTTCCTAATTTATCTAAATGTATATTGCAAGGATTTCCTTCATACCAATTAGTTACAATTCCTACCTGAGCCTTTTTAAAATCTGTATCTTTGATTCCAATAGCATATAACATTGCATGAGAGGCTGGTAAATCATCTGTTTCTGTAATTTTTTTACTAAAATTGTTAATTTTTTTCACCATTATAAATCTAATCTAGATATATTAGATATATTATACACCAATTAAAAGAAGTATATAAAAATATGAAAAAAATAGGTGATATAAAAGCATTTTATATTATTTTTTCATGATATGATCCCAGATCCTATTAATTCTTCGTTTATATACCATGCAGCAAATTGGCCTTTAGTAATAGCAAATTGCATAGTTTTAAATTCTATTAACATTCCATTTGAAATTTTTTTTATAATAGCTTTTTGTAAAGGTTGTCTATAACGAGTTCTACAACAAACATTCATTGTATCTCCATCTAACATAGTATAATCATCTCTTATCCAATGAATATTATTTTGTTGTATAAATAGATATTTATCATATAATCCAGGATGTTGTCTTCCCATTCCTGTATAAACAATATTATGTTTGATATCTGTTTCAATAACAAAAATAGGTTGTTTCAACCCTCCTATAGATAACCCTTTTCTTTGTCCTTTTGTAAAAAATTGTGATCCATTATGATATCCTATAAGTTTGCCATCTGATTTACAATATTGTGGTGAAATATTTTTATTATTATAAATACAAGAAGCATTTGAATCAATATTTATGATTTGTCCTTTTTTTTGTGGTATTTTTTGTTGCAAAAATTTATATAAATTAATTTTTCCTAAAAAACATAAACCTTGAGAATCTTTTTTGTCTGCATTACATAATCCACTTTGACTGGCTATTTGTCTAACTTGTTGTTTTGTTAATTTACCTAAAGGAAAAATAGATTTTGATAATTGATATTGTTTTAGTTGACATAAAAAATAAGATTGATCTTTATTATAATCTTTTCCAATTAATAATCTATAAATAATTTTATTATTTTTTATACAATATTGTTTATTAACATAATGTCCAGTTGCAATAAAATCAGCTCCTAAATTAATAGCTTTTTTTAAAAAAAAATCAAATTTTATTTTGCTATTGCACATAATATCAGGATTAGGAGTAATTCCAGATTGATATCCTTCAAACATATAATTGATAATATTTTTTTTATATTCATTTTTCATCTCTATTATTTGAAATGGAATATTTAATTTATTTGCTACTAACATTGCATATATACTATCTTCTTTCCAATTACAACATGTAACCATATTACTATAATCATCATCATTATTATCCCAAGTATTTATAAACAATCCAATTACATCATATCCTTGTTTTTTTAATATTAAAGCTGCTACACTAGAATCTACTCCACCTGAAAGAGCTACTACTACTTTTAATTTAGACATAAACAATTTTGTTATAACTCAATTTTAAGAAAAAATATCTCTTACATAATCAAAAAATGATTTTCCAGAATTATTAGTAGGTGGTAAAAAATTCTCATTTTTTCTCATTTTTTCAAAAAATTGTTTTTGTTCTTCATTCATTTTTTTTGGAGTCCAAACATTTACATGAATAAATAGACTACCTATTCCATATCCTTCAACTTTTGGAATTCCTTTATTTTTTAATCTTAACGTTTTTCCAGATTGTGTTCCAGAAGCTATTTTAATTCTTGCTTTTCCGTTAAGAGTAGGAATTTCTTTATACACACCTAATACAGCATCAGAAAAAGATATATATAGATTATAATGAAGATTACTACCTTCTCTTTTAAATTTAGAATGAGGTAATTCCTCAATTAATATGATTAAATCTCCAGAAATGCCATTAAATGGTGCATCATTTCCTTTTCCTGACACTTTTAATTGAATTCCTTCTGTTAATCCAGCTGGAATTTTAATATTTACTACTTCTTCTTTTTGAATTAAACCATATTTATTAGCTCCATATGGAATATTGTCAATTTGTTTACCAATGCCATTACATATATTACATTGAGTAGCAGTTTGCATTTTTCCTAAAATGGTATTCATAATCCGAATTTTTTGTCCTGTACCATTACAAAATTTACATTGAATAAATCTCAATCCATCAGCAATCTTCATTTTTATTACCTTAATGTTTTTTTCTATTCCAGTAGCGATTTCTTCTAAAGATAATTTTACTCTAATTCTAAGATCGCTCCCTTTCATTATAGTTTCATTCCTTGAATATTTTCCAAAATTAAAACTGCCAGCAAATCCACTACCAAATGCATCTGCAAATATATCTCCAAAATTGGTAAAAATATCGTCCATATTCATATCGGTATGAGTTCCTTTCATACCTGCATGTCCGAATTTATCATAGCGTTGTTTTTTATTATCATTGCTTAATACTTCGTAGGCTTCTGCTGCTTCTTTAAATTTTTCTTCTGCTTTTTTTTTATTTTTTGGATTTTTATCAGGATGATATTTAATTGCTAATTTTCGATATGCTTTTTTTATATCACTTAAAGTAGCATTTTTGGGTACTCCTAATACTTCGTAATAATCTCGTTTTACCATGAAAAATTTTTTTATTTTTTACGTTATTTTCCAATAATAACTTTAGCATGTCGTATTACTTTGTCTTGTAATAAGTAACCATCTTCCACAATTTCTATGATTTTTTCTTTTAAATTTTCTTTTATCACTGGAGTTTGGTTAATTGCATTATGAAAATCTGTATTAAAATCATCTCCTTGTTTAATTTTCATTTTATTCAGACCTTTTTGATGCAAAATTTTTATTAGTTTTTCTTGTATTAATGAAACCCCTTGTATAACAATATTTTCTTTATATTTTTTCAAGTCTGTTATACTTCGTTCAAAATCATCTAATACAGGAATTAAATCTATCATCATTTGTTGATGAGTGATTCTAAATAGTTCTATTCTTTCTTTTTGAATTCTTTTTTTATAATTTTCAAATTCTGCAAAAATGCGCAAAAATTTGTCTTTTTCTTTTTTTAATTTTTCTTCCAGAAGAATAAGTTCTTCTTTAAATTTATAATTTGTTGTCTTATTTTCTTTTTTAGTTTCTTCTTTACAGGAACAATTAGATAATTTTTTTGTATTATTATAATTATTTTGTTCAGAATTTTCTTGTTGTATATTCATAACAAAAAAATATTTTTAATCTTAATTAATATGAATGATAATAAAGCAAAATTTTTGCCATATATTATATTTATGTCATAGTGACATATTAATTTATATTCAAAATTTCTTTTAATCTAAAATTTTTTCTAATTTCATTTAATCTTTGATTAGCTATAATTTTTGCTTTTTTAGCACCTGAGTATAATATATTATCTAACAACGATTTATTGTTTATAAAAAATGTAAATTGTTTTCTTTCAAATGAAAATGTTTCAATCAAACATTTATATAACGTTAATTTAGCTTCTAAATATCCATATTTTCCTTGTAAATATTTTGTTTTCATTTTGTCTACTTTTTCTTTAGAAGCTATTAATTTATATAATGATATAATAATACTTGTATCAGGATTTTTTTTTTCTTTAAAAAATGTATTATCTGTTTTAATACTCATTATTTGTTTTTTTAAATTATCATCTGAAGAAAAAATATTAATATAATTTTTTTTTGATTTACTCATTTTTTGTCCATTTGTTCCAGGTATTAACATCGTTGTTTTATGAAAATATGGGATCGGTAGTACAAAGAGTTTTTTTCCTATTTTGTTATTTAATTTATTTGCTGCACTTCTTGTAATTTCTATATGTTGTAATTGATCTTTACCAACAGGAATAATTTCAGCATTATAAAGCAATATATCTGCGGCCATTAAAATAGGATAAGTAAATAATCCAACGTTAATTTTGGTTTTATCATGTTTGCTTCTTTCTTTGAAAGAATGGGATAGAATTAATCTATTATATGGAAAACAACAATTAATATACCAAGCGAGTTCTGTCACTTCTGATGAAACATCTGATTGTCTATATAAGATAGTTTTTTCTATATTTAATCCAAAAGATAACCATGCTGCTGCTATATGATAAGCATTATTTTGAATTTGTTCAAAATCGTTTTGTTGTATTAAAGAATGTAAATCGGCTATAAATACAAATTGTTTTGTATTTACATATTTTTTAAACAGTCTTATAGAAGGAAGAATAACACCTAAAATATTTCCTAAATGAGGTGTTCCAGTACTTTGAATTCCAGTTAATATTCTTTTTGTCATAATTGATTATTATTATATATCATTTTATTGCTGAATATTCATTGTAAGGAGTCTATTCCACTAATAATTTCAAGTATTTCTTTTGTAATAGCAGTTTGTCGTTCTTTATTATAATTTAATATAAGATCTTCTTTAATTTTATAGGCATTTTCTGTTGCTTTATGCATCGAAATCATTCTAGATGTATGTTCTGCAGTATAAGATTCTAATATTGTTTTTAACAATTTTATTTTTAAAAAAGTTTGTATAATGTAATTGAAAAATTCTTTGGTAGAACATTCTAAAATAAAATCATTATTATAAATAAAATGTTTTTCTTTGATTTTTAAAAAATCAGAATAAATAATAGGTAAAAATAATTCATAATTTGTTTTATGAAAAGAATTTTTTTGTAATGTATTATAAACTATATATATATAATTAATTTTGTCATTTAAAAAATCTTTAATTATTTGTTGTATTAAATACAATACATTTTTTTTATTACAATTATTACTATATAATTGAGTATGATGATATAAATTATATTTTTTTTTTAACAAAAAATCTATTCCTTTTTTGCCTATAGAAAAAAATAAATATTTTTCTTTATAATATTTTGTATTATTAATAATAGTATTAATCTTATTAAAGATTGAATAATTAAACGATCCACATAATCCACGATCAGAAGTTAATATAATAAATAATGTTTTTTTATTTTTTTTATTATGATCAAATAAAAAATATTTTGTGTTTTTTAAAAAATTTAAGTTTGAATGTTTACATGTTGTAATAATTAAATTATTAAAAATTTTTGTTATTTCATCATAATACATATTAATATGTATTTTTTTTTCTTTTAATTTTCTTAATTTAACAACAGAAATCATTTTCATAGCTTCTGTTGTTTTTATTAAAGAATTCATTGATTGAATTCTTTTTTTTATTTCTTTTTGATTAATCATGATGCATTATGATAAATATTTCTTACTTAATTCTGTAATAATATTGTCTAATGTTCCAGTGATTTTTTCATTAATTATTCCTAATTTTAGATCGTATAATAAATCTTTATATTGTTCATTTAAATAAAAAAGATACTCTTTTTCAAAAGAAGAAATTTTATCAATAGGAATTGTTTTTAAAAGATTTTTAGTTCCTGCATATATAATAGCTATTTGATCAGATATATTATATGGAGAATATGGTGCTTGTTTTAAAATTTCTATATTTCTTTTTCCTTTTTCTATTATTTTCATTGTATTTGGATCTAATTCAGATGAAAATTGTGAAAAAGATTCTAATTCTCTAAATTGTGCTTGATCGAGTTTTAAAGTACCAGCAATTTTTCTCATTGATTGAATTTGTGCGGCGCCTCCAACTCTAGAGACCGATATTCCTTCATTAATTGCAGGACGTATACCAGAATTAAATAAATCTTTTTCTAAAAAAATCTGTCCATCAGTAATAGAAATAACATTAGTTGGAATGTAAGATGATACATCACCAGATTGAGTTTCAACAATAGGAATAGCAGTCAATGACCCACCACTTTTTACTTTATATTTTAAATCTTCTGGAAGATTATTAATTTTTTCAGCAATATTTTTATCTCTAATAATTTTAGCAGATCTTTCTAATAAACGTGAATGCAGATAAAATATATCTCCTGGATATGCTTCTCTTCCAGGTGGTCTTCTTAATAATAATGAAATTTCTCTATAAGCTATTGCTTGTTTTGATAAATCATCATATATAACAACAGCAGAATGACCAGTATCTCTAAAATATTCTCCTATAGCGGTTCCAGCAAATGGAGCATATACTTGTATTGCAGCAGGTTCTGAAGCAGGTGCAGCTACTATAATTGTATATGATAATGCATTTTTTTCTTTTAATAATGTTTGAATTCTTGCTATTGTAGAAGCTTTTTGTCCAATAGCAACATAAATGCAATATACTGGATGATTAGTTTCAAATGTTTCTTTTTGATTAATAATAATATCAATAGCTATTGTAGTTTTACCTGTTTGTCTATCTCCTATAATTAATTCTCTTTGTCCTTTTCCTATAGGAATCATTGAATCTATTAATTTAATTCCAGTTTGTAGTGGTTCTGTGACTGGTTCTCTATATATAATTCCTGGAGCATTTCTTTCTAATGGCATATTAAATAGTTGACCAGATATAGGCCCTTTGCCATCAATAGGTTCTCCTAAGGTATTGATGACTCTTCCTAACATTTGATTACCTACTTTAATAGAAAAAAATTTACCTGTACGAATTACTTTATTTCCTTCTTTAATATTTTTTGAAGAAGATAATAAAACTATACTAACATGGTATTCTTCTAAATTTAAGACAATTCCTATAGTTTTACTTTGTTGAAATTCTACTAATTCTCCATAAAATACTGTATTCAATCCAATTGCTCTAATAATTCCATCTCCTATTTGAACCACAATTCCAAATTCTGATAATTTTTTTTCGTATTTAAAATCTGATAATTGTTCTTTTAAAATAGAAGGTATTTCAGAATATTTTATATCTGACATATTATGACATAAATAAAAATTATTAAATATTTATAAATCTTTCTTTAATATTAAATAATTGTCTTTTAACACTAAAATCCCATTCTGTCCATTCTATTTGCAGTATGAATCCCCCTATAATATATGGATCTATTTTATTAATAATATTATAATTTGTTTTATTAAATATTTTTTGCAGTACGTATTGTTGTATTTTTATATTGATATAGGTAGATGATATAAATAAACAATTAATTAATCCTTTGTGTTTTCTATATATAGTTATATATTCCTGAAGAATTTTTTTAATCAAAAATTCTCTATTTCGTATAATTAAAAGTTTCATAAACTTATAAATAAGTAATTCATGATTATAAAAAATTTTTTTTATAATTTTTAATTTTATTTTATTTGATATTATTGAAGAAATAAACATTTGATGAAATTCAATATTTATAAGTAAAAAATTATATAATTTTTCTATGTTTTTATAAAAAAAAAACTATTTTTTTCATTTTTGATGGAAAATTCAAACAAAACTTGAGCATAATTATTAATAAGTTTTTTATTCATAATAAGTACTTTTTATAAGGTTTTTAGAAAATTATCTATAAATTTTTCTTGAGACAAATCTTTATTATTAAGTTCTTTTTTTAGTATTTTTTCTGCTATTGTAATGGAAACAGAACCTATTTGATTTTTAATTTCTTGAATAGCTATTTCTTTTTCTATTTTTAACATTCTTTTTGTTTCATTAATAATTTTTCTTTGTGCTAATATTCCATCATTTATTGCTTTTTTTTGTATATTATTTTTTATTTGCATTGCTTCTTTGATAATAGAATCTCTTTTATATATTGCTTCTTGTAATATTTTTTTTTGTTGTTGATCCAATAATATAAATTGTTGTTTAATTTTATTAGCATTTGTTATAGAATTTATAATTTGTTGTTCTCTGTTTTCTATAAATTTTATTATAGGAGTCCATGCATACTTTGATAAAAAATAAATTGCACATAAAAATATTATAATATTCCATATAATTAATCCAAAAGAAGGAGTCATTAAATCCACCATATTTATTATTTAATAACTATTTAAATACAGCTAATAAGGCTGTAACTATTCCAAATAAAGCAGCACCTTCAATCAAAGCTGCAGCTATAATCATGGCATTTTGTATTTTTTCTGCAGCTTCTGGCTGTCTAGATATAGCATCCATAGCTGAACTACCAATTTTTCCAATTCCTAATCCAGCTCCTAGTACCGCTAATCCAGCACCTAAAGCTGCTAATCCTGAATAAATTAAATCTATCATATAATATTTATTTTGAATAATTAATAACAGATCCTATTAATAAAGCAGATATATTGGTAAATATAAATGCCTGTAAAAAAGAAACCATTATTTCTAATAAAAATATAAAAAAACCGAAAATAATAGAAAAGCTTGCAATCCACAAACTTTTAAAAATAAAAATTAAACAAATAAAACTTAAAATAACAATATGTCCTGCAGTAATATTAGCAAATAAACGAATACATAAAGTCATAGGCCGAATAAATAGTCCTATAAATTCTATCGGTGCTAATATGATTTTAATAAAAATTGGAACATTAGGCATCCATAATAAATGTTTCCAATAATTTTTATTAGAAGATAAATTCATTATAAAAAAAACTATTGCAGAAAGTCCAAATGTGATATTAATATTTCCTGTAACATTTGGAAATCCAGGAATTAATCCAATTAAATTATTAATTAATATAAAAAAGAATAAAGTTAATAAAAAAGGTAAATATTTTTTATATTTTGTATTTCCAATATTTGGAATAACTATTTCATCTCGAATAAATAATATTAAAAATTCTAACAATATTCCTAAATTCCATGTAGTATAACAATTTTTATAACTGAATACCATCTTGATAAAAATAATAAATAATATTATAATAGATAATATGATAGATATAATATTTTTAGTAATAGATAAATCTAATATTGGTTGATCATTTATTGGATTGCCTTTATTATTCATATTTAATTGTCCTGTACAATTAGTAATGTATATTTTGTCTTTAAACATTTTATAAAAATTATATTTTCCTTTAACTAATTTTCCATGATAAAATTTTTTTGATGAAAATATTTCTAATTTTTTATTTTTATTTAATAAAATAATTGGCAAATGTAATATAATTTTATTATTTACTATATGCCAATCATGAGAATCTAATATGTGTTCAAAAATAATTTTAGATATATCTAAATTATTATTGTTACCATTAGAATTTATTGGTATTATAATTAAAATGAATAATAAAACTTTTAATAATTTGAACAAATTAATAATGATTTAAATTTATAAAAAATTATATATATTCTAAATATAATAAATGAAACTTATATTTTTGCATAATAAAGATTAATTTTATCTGCAATTTTACAATTATGTTAAAATAATGTTATATGATGAAGGAAGAAACAAAATTAATTCAAAATATTTTATCAGATCCTCTGACAGGTGCTATTTCAACTCCAATATATCAAACTTCTACCTTTGTTCAAGAAGAACCTGGAGTTCATAAAGGATATGATTATACACGAACTAATAATCCAACTAGAAAAGTATTAGAAAATATAATCAAAGATTTAGAAGAAGGATATGCAGGCTTAGCATTTGCTTCTGGATTAGCTGCTATAGATGCCACAGTAAAATTATTAAGTAATGGAGATGAAATTATTGCTGTTGATGATATTTATGGTGGAACTTTTAGGTTATTAAATTTGTATAAAAAATTAGGAATTAACACTAATTTTGTAGATACTTCTTGTTTAAAAAATATAATATCACATATTTCTTCAAAAACTAAAATGATATGGTTAGAAACTCCAACCAACCCTACATTAAAAATCTCAGATATACAAAAAATTAGTTTGAATGTTAAAAAAATTAATTCAAATATTTTAATAGTAGTAGATAATACCTTTGCTACTCCTATAATTCAAAAACCACTTAATTTAGGATCAGATATAGTTATTCATAGTGCAACTAAATATTTAGCTGGACATTCAGATGTCTTAGCAGGATTGATTATCGTTAATAATAAACAATTATATGATACATTAAAATATATTCAAAATTCCACTGGTGGAATATTATCCCCTATGGATTCTTGGTTAACTATTAGAGGTTGTCAGACTTTATATTTGAGAATAAAAAAACAATCTGAAAATGCTATGAAAATTGCTTCTTTTTTAAAGACAAAAAATATTATTGATAAAATTTATTATCCTGGATTAATAAGTCATAAAAATTATACTATAGCTAAAAAACAACAAAGATATTTTGGTGGTATTGTATCTTTTAGTTTAAAAAATGATACATTATATGCTGCAAAAAAAATAGTAACTTCCACTAAGTTATTTAAATTAGCAGAAAGTTTAGGAGGAACAAAAAGTTTAATTTGTCAACCATCCACTATGACACATAAATCAACTCCATTAGATATTAGAATTAAAACTGGGATTCAAAATTCTCTTATTAGATTATCTATTGGCATAGAAAATATAGATGATCTAATCCATGATCTTAATAATGCTTTTTTATTATTATAATTATTTTATTTTTTTATCTTGTAATTTAATTCCTATTAAAGATAAGAGATCACGTATTTTATCTGATAAAATCCAATTTTGTTTTATTCTTTCTTCTATTCTTAATTGTATTAAAAATTCTATAATATGATACATATTTTTATATTGTTTATCAATATTTTGTATGTTTATCATTTCTAAGCCCATAATATCGAATAAAAAATAATACATATACATTTTTAATAAATGTATATCTGATAGTTTCATGTTATGAATATAATAAGAATTGGTTATTTTATATATTTTAAATAAATGAGAAATTAACAAAGGTGTATTAAAATCATCATCAATAGCATAATAACAATCTTTTATCCATTGTATAATATCAAAATTAAATGTATTTGTCAGTGTATTTTTTTTACAATTAATCGTATGTAATATTTTATTAATTATTTTAATTGTATGCATTAATTTAAAATATCCTTTTTCTGAATCTTTTATTCCTTGTTCAGAAAAATTTAAAATACTTCTATAATGAGATGTTAAAATATAATATCGTATGATTGTAGGATGAAATTTGTTGTTATTTATTAAATTAGTAATATCAAAAAAATTACCTTTTGATTTACTCATTTTTTTACCTTTATAAGTTAAAATATTAGAATGAATCCAATAACGAGATAGCATTTGATTATTTATTGCTATAGATTGTGCTATTTCACATTCATGATGAGGAAATTTTAAATCTATTCCTCCTCCATGGATATCAAAAATTGTTCCTAAATATTTTGTACTCATAGTTGTACATTCTATATGCCATCCAGGGAATCCTTTTCCCCATGGAGAATTCCAATTCATAATATGATTATTTTGCGCTTTTTTCCAAAGAGCAAAATCATGAAAATGTTTTTTATCATTTAAAAAATTATAATTTGTATTAATTAATTGAGTGATATCATTATGGCTTAATGATCCATAATTACCATATAAATATGAAAATTGTTTATTATATTTTTGTATATTAAAATATACAGATCCATTTTTTTCATAAGCTATATTTTTATTTATTAATTGTTTTATTATATCGATTTGTTCTATTATATGACCTGTTGCTCTTGGTTCTATATTGGGAGGCAATAAATTAAATATTTCTAATATTTTATGAAAAAATATAGTATATTTATTAACTACTTCCATAGGTTCTAGACCTTCAATTCTAGATCTTATAGATATTTTATCTTCATCATTTTCTTCTTCTAAATGACCTACATCTGTAATATTTCTTACATAACGTATTTTATAATTTAAATGTTTAAAATATCTTACAATGAAATCAAATAATATAAAAGTTCTACAATTGCCTAAATGAATATAATTATAAACTGTAGGGCCACAAACGTAAATACCAATATATTTTTTATTCATTGGAATAAATAATTCTTTTTTACCAGTCCAAGAATTATAAATTTTTAAATTATGTTTATGCCTATAATTGATTATATTAACATTACTTTTATTCATTATTTAGTTGATATAAATTATAAAGATAAATTGGGCCTTTATATAATAATTTTATTAAAATTTTAAATGATTAGGAATTATACAAATTGGAATATGTATAATTTTATGTCTATTTTTTTTATGTAAATTTTTATATATTTTCATAATATGATATTTTTTATTTGTTATACGAATATTATTTTTATAATTTTTCATTGCCCATTCTAATTCTTGATAAGTAGCATTTAATTGATCTTCATCAGATCTTTGATCTTTCCATAATCCATCTTTAGGAATAGCATTTTGTATAGAAGAAATAATATTCAGTTCTTTAGATAAAAAGTAAACTTCATTTTTGGTTAAATCTCCTATAGGTTGTAGATCTACACCTCCATCTCCATATTTTGTAAAAAATCCTACTCCAAAATCTTCTATTTTATTTCCAGTTCCTACTACTAAATAATTATTAATATTGGCGTAATAATATAATGTGATCATTCGTAAACGTGATTGTATATTAGCTAAAGCTAAAGATCTTTGTTGTTCAATGTGATTTTTTTCATACACTATTTCAGAAAATAAAATATATAACTTGTATAAGTTTTTTTCTAAATGATAAACATTTGAAAACTTTTTTTTTAAAAATATTATATGTTTTTTAGATAAAATATTTTTTTTTTCTAAAATTGGCATTTCTAATACTAAAGTTGGTTTTTTGGTCATTGCCACCAATGTTGAAGTTAATGCAGAATCAATCCCTCCAGATATTCCAATAATAAATCCATTAGATTTGGATTTTTTTATGTACTTTTTCAACCAATTAATAATATAATTAATTATTAGTTTTGAATTTATCATTTTTATAAAAAAAATTAAAATAATTCAATGAGTTTAATTCTAAATTTAGAAACTTCTACAAATAATTGTTCAGTAAGTATAGCAAATAAGGGAAAATGCTTAATTATGATAGAAGAATATTTAGATCCACCAATACATTCTGATAAATTACATTTATTTATTCAATATGCTATAGATATATCTAAAATCTGTATTAGTCAGTTAAAATCTATATGTATCAGTAAAGGTCCTGGATCATCATATACTTCTTTGAGAATAGGAATGTCTGCAGCTAAAGGATTGTGTAATTCATTGGATATACCTTTGTTATCGTTAGATTCTTTAACAATTATGTGTCATAAAATTAATAATATAAAATCAGAATTTTTAATTCCTATAATATGTACAAAATCAAATTATTTTTATACATCTATTTTTAATAAATTCAAAAAAAGAATAACTCCTATTTATAAAAAAAAAAATGATTGTATGATAAATTTTTTTAAAGATTTTATGAAAAATAAACATCAAGCATATTATTTTGGATATAATATTAATTCTTTATCTGTAATTAATTCATTACATTATATTCCATATATTTTTTTTCCATCTTCAATGGAAATGTCAATTCTTTCTTATATACAATTTTGTAATAACAAATTTGAAAATATCACAAAATTAATACCTTATTATTAATTAAAAATTTATTTAGCTTATGATACAAAAATTCATAAAATTACGATACATATTATCTATTTTTACTTCATTTATTATTTTTTATTTAATATTTTCATTAGGATGGGGTCCTAAAATTAATACTAGTATACATAGTACGATATTATTTGGATTAATTATTACATTAATTATATTAAATGGAACGTATTTATTAAAAAAACATTTAGAAAAACGTTATAAGTCTATTTTCTTTTTATCTTTTATAGTTCTTGTTTGTTCATTTATATTTTGTATTATAAATTATTTAATTCAAAAAAATAATGAATTAATGGAAATATCGTTATTAGTTAGTTTAACTATATATATATTAATTATAATTACGTATTTAATACGAAATATATATCTTAAAATTCATAATCATAATCCAGTTATTATTTTTATTACTAGTTTCATTTTATTATCTTTAATTGGTACATTCTTATTATTATTGCCTAATTGTACAGTTAAAAAAATATCATTTATAGATGCATTATTTACTTCTACTAGTGCAGTATGTGTCACAGGGTTATCAGTATTAGATATCTCTAAAGATTTTACTTATTTAGGTCAATGGATAATATTAATTTTAATAGAAATTGGTGGATTAGGAATATTGACTATTACTTCTTGTTTAAGCTATTTTTTTAGAGATGGATTTTCTTTTAGAGAAGGAAATTATATTAGTAATTTTCTAAATACTAAAAAAAAAAATAATGTTCTTAGTTTAGCAGCACAAGTTGTATTTTTTACTTTAATAATAGAATCTATAGGTGCAATTTTAATTTTTTTATCCATAAGAAAACAACATGTATCTGATAATCCTTTATTTTTTGCTATTTTTCATTCAATATCTGCATTTTGTAATGGTGGCTTTTCTATTTTAAACCAAGGATTATATTCTATCGCAGTTCGATATCATTATGTATTACAAATTATAATAGCAAGTTTAATAATATTAGGTGGAATAGGATTTAATAGTTCATTTAATTTATTTACATATATATGGTTAACAATGAAAAAATTTTTTTATAAAACATTTAAAAATCAACATATTAAAAATCCAGCACATATTTTAACTTTGAATACTAAAATAGTAATATTGTCTACAATATTTTTAATTATTTTTGGAACTATATTTTATTTTGCTTTTGAATTTAATCATTCTTTATTAGAACATGAGTCTTATACAGGTAAATTAATATCTTCATTTTTTTCTTCTGTTACATCAAGAACTGCTGGATTTCAGGTGATTAATATGCATCGTTGTACTACAATTACTATTTTAATTACTATTTTACTAATGTGGATTGGGGCCTCTCCAGGATCTACAGGTGGAGGAATTAAAACAAGTACATTTGTATTAGCCTTGATGAATATTATTTCTTTATCCACAGGAAAAACTAGATTAGAAATTCAAAAAAATGAAATATCTTATGAATGTATTCAATGTTCTTTTGCCATTATTATTTTTTCTTTTATTACTACATATTTAAGTATTTTAATTATTTTATTTTTAGATCCAAAAAAAAATTTATTATACATTATTTTTGAAGTTGTTTCTGCATTTTCAACAGTAGGATTATCTTTAGGCATAACACCGAGTTTATCATATGGTAGTAAATTAGTATTAATTATTTTAATGTTATTAGGAAGAATAGGTTGTTTAAATATTATGTTTGGATTTTTTAAAAAAAATAAAATCATTTCTCATGATTATTATAGATATCCAAATGGATATATTCTTATAAATTAAGATAAAAATATGTATATAATTTGAAAATTATAATAATTGGACTAGGAAATTTTGGAAGATCTTTAGCTTTAAATTTAACAGATAATGGCCATGAAGTTTTTGGAATAGATAATAAAATGGAAAAAGTAAATTTATTAAAAGATCATATAGAAAATGTAATATGCATGGATGCAAATAATGAAGAAGCTTATAAAATGATTCCTATAGAACAAGCAAATTTAGGAATTGTTGCTATTGGAGAAAATGAAGGATCTTCGATAGTTACAACAGCTATACTTAAAAAGTATCAAAATCTTAGAATAATAAGTAGATCTTTATCACAAATACATGATACTATATTGAATGCTATGGGAATTAATGAAATTATTCATCCAGAACAAGATGCAGCTTTTAGATTAACTCAACAAATATCATTTAATTATGCGTTAAATTATTTTAAAATAGATCATCAATATTCTATTGCCGAAGTATTTTCTCCATCATCTTTTAATGGAAAATCTGTTAAAATGTTACAATTAATACAAAAATATTCTATTTTATTAATTACTATAATAAGAAATGTAAAATTAAATTTATTTTTTTATAAAAAACATCAAATAGATTCTAAACAAGTAATTGGATTAGTAAATGAAGAAACAATGTTACAAAATGGAGATATTTTAACTATTTTTGGAAAAAAACAATCTATT
Source organism: Blattabacterium cuenoti (assembly GCF_014252355.1). Taxonomy (GTDB): domain Bacteria; phylum Bacteroidota; class Bacteroidia; order Flavobacteriales; family Blattabacteriaceae; genus Blattabacterium; species Blattabacterium cuenoti_AD. Next base: position 65,417 of record NZ_CP059217.1, on the reverse strand, counting down.
ATACATTTTATAAAACAAGAAAATATTATACATCCATCATATTCATATTAATATAATTATAATTACATATAAGGATATTTATAATGTTGACTTTCTTTAAAATAAGGATGGCCAATATATTTTAATTGATGTTTATTAACATTATAAAATATAATCTTTAAAAAAATAGAGACTATAATTAATAACATTCCTATATCAGCCAATCCAAAATTATATTTAAATAAACTTATTTCTGGTATTATTAACTGATACATATCTATATAATGACCTATAAGTATAATAATAGAAATCATTGATACTATTAATGGATTTTTTTTATTTTTACTACTAAGTAGTCCAAAAAAAGGAATTAAAAAATTTAAAATTAACATCCAAAAATGAATATTTTCATAGAAAATAGTTCTTTTTATAAAAAAAATCATTTCTTCTGGAATATTACTATACCAATAAAGAAGAAATTGTGAAAACCAAAAATAAGTCCATAATAAACTACTTGAAAATAAATATTTACTTAAATCATGTAAATGATGTTCATTAAAATATGATAAATATCCTATTTTATTTAAATAAATAGAAAATAGAATAATTACTCCAATTCCTGCGGATAAATAACTACTAAACAAATACCAGCTAAATATTGTACTAATCCAATGTGGATTGAGAAACATAATCCAATCCCATCCCATAAATATAGAAGTAATCGCAAAAAATATAATAAATTTAACGGATAAAGAATTTAATTTTTCATATAATTTAATAGAATAATTGTTATGTAAAATACATGAGATTTTTTTTATTTTAAAATAAAACACATTCCACACAATCATGTAAAATATATTTCTAATCAAAAAAAATGGAACATTTAAAAATTCTTTTTTATTTGCAATAATTTCATCATACAATATAGAATTTGGATTCACAACATTTGTATTCATCCAAGGTAATAGTTGTATTATATTCAAAGAGTTAAATATAAACATTATAAAAATTAACATACATCCATAAGGTAAAAATGATGATAAAATTTCCATAATAGGATAAATAATTACAGACCATACTGATTTTGAAACATATTGAATTGTTAAAAAACATAATATTCCTAAAGAAATTAAAGTCAAATATAAAATATTTGTATATGTAATAATGATAATATTATGTAATTGTTCAATTAATGAATTATTAAATTTTATAATATCAAAAAAAATTAAAAATAAACCTAATATTATAAAAAATATAATGAATTTTTTTTCTTTATTTTTATCTTTAAAAAAATTATAAGACATTTGATTTTGTTAATTTATTTTTTAATAACATAACATATTCTGAAACTTTCCATCTATCTAACTTATTCAGTTGAGATGCATATGAACTCATATTATTTTTGCCATATGTAATTACATGATAAATACTTCCAACAGTAATAGATCGATCTTTATAATTAGGAATACCTAAAATTTTTCCAGACTTTACTAAGTACCCTTCTCCATCTCCTAAATTTCCATGACAAATAGCACAATTAACTGTATATATTTTTTTTCCATCTTGAAATATATTATTCATGACTTTATTTTCTTTATTTTGTAAAGGAGATTCAATAATTTTTTTTGATTGAAAATATCCATGATTTGTATTATCTTGTGTATATTTTGAAAATGATTCATAATAATTTCTTGGAATAGTTCCTTCTACTGAAGTAATTGATGATGTTTGTTCTATTACAAAAGGATTAATTTTAATTTTGTTGATAGAAGATTTGTAATATGGATATGGATCAGAATACGGTTCATATGCATCTGAATAATACATATCTGGCATATATACTATGTTAGGATATTGTTTATTGAACCAACAAGAATTACAACAAATTGAAAACAATAAAACAATTACTATTCTAGAATAATATTTTATCATTACTTTACTTTTTATTTACAATGGACTTCTATTGCACCTTGTTTTTGTAAAAAAGATGAAAAATAAAATATAGAATTTGTTTGATTTTTGTCATATTCAATTTCTATCATAAACAAATTATCTGTTGTTCTAGGATCTGGATTTTTTGATTTTGTCCATGGAAATAATTTACATTGAAAGAGATATGTAATACACATCAAATGTGCAGAAAAATAAATTGATAATTCAAATATAACAGGAATAAAAGAAGGGAAATTTTGAATCCATGAAAAAGATGGTTTTCCTCCAATATTTTGAGGCCAATCATAAATCATCGTATACCAAATGATTAAATTTGAAAAAAAAAAACCAAATAACCCATATATAAAGGCATATATAGATAAATTAGTTGGTTTAAGTTTTAATAATTTATCTAAATTATGTATTGGAAAAGGTGAATATACTTCTTTGATTTTTATATTTTTATTTTTAATAAGTAATTTGATACTATCAATCATTAAATTTTTATCATTATATAATGCATGAATTACATTATATTTGATACTTTGATTATTACTATTTAACATTTCATAATTTTTTTTTGCAAGAAACTAAAGTTTTTAGTTCAGATTGAGAAATTACTGGAAAAAATCGTATATATAATAAATAAATAGAGAAAAAACATCCAATTGTTCCAATAAATATTCCAACATCTATAAAAGATGGAACAAATCCTGTCCATGATGATGGAATATAATCACGACTTAAATTTAAAACAATAATATCAAATCTTTCAAACCACATTCCAATATTAATAATAATAGCTATTATATATGACCAAAAAAAACTTCTTCTTATAAATTTAATCCATAATAATTGTGGAATAATAACATTACATAAAATTAATATCCAAAAAGCCCACCAATAAGGACCTGTAGCAGCTTTTGCAGAAAAATAAATAAATTTTTCAAAAGGATCTTTTGAATACCAAGAAAGAATAAATTCTGATATATAAGCTAAAGATACAATTCCACCAGTTAAAAGAATAATTTTATTCATATATTCAATATGATCTCTAGTAATATAATTTTCTAAAGAAAGAACTTTTCTAGTTACACCTAATAAGGTTTGCACCATAGCAAAACCAGAAAATATTGCTCCTGAAACAAAATAAGGAGGAAAAATTGTACTATGCCATCCTTTAATAATAGATGTAGAAAAATCAAAAGAAACAATAGTATGAACTGAAAAAACTAATGGAGTGCATAACCCAGCTAAAACAAGAGATATTTCTTCAAATCTTTGCCAATCTCTAGATGATCCACCCCAACCAAAACTAAGAATACTATAAATTTTTTTTTGAATTGGATTAGAGATTCTATCTCTTATCATTGCAAAATCTGGAATTAATCCAATAAACCAAAAAACAGTAGAAACAGAAAAATACGTACTAATTGCAAACACATCCCATAAAAGAGGAGAATTAAAATTAGGCCATAAACTACCAAATTGATTAGGTATTGGTATAACCCAGTATGCATTCCATGGCCTTCCCATATGAATTATTGGAAATAATCCTGCTTGTATAACCGCAAAAATCGTCATTGCTTCAGCTGATCTATTAATGGATAATCTCCATTTTTGACGAAATAATAATAAAACTGCTGAAATTAATGTACCAGCATGTCCAATCCCAACCCACCAAACAAAATTTGTAATATCCCAAGCCCAATTAATAGTTTTATTAATACCCCATACTCCAATTCCTGTTACAATAGTATATAAAATACAAATTACACCCCATAAAAAAGATAATAAAGATATTATAAAAGAAATCCACCATAAATTACCAGCTTTATGTATAATAGGATTCAAAGTATCATTTGTAATATTTTGATATGATTTTTTTCCTGTAATTAATACTGATTTCCTTTTTTTATAATTTTCATAATTATCAAACATACTAATATCTATTTTAAATTTCTTACTTTCAGATTATAAGACACATTTGGATTAATTCCTAAAAATTCTAAAATTTTATAATTTCTATTATCTTTTATGGTTTGAGAAATTTTACTATTGGGATCATTAATATCACCAAAAATAATAGCATTTGTGGGACAAGAAATACTACATGCAGTTTCAAATTCTTCATCTTTTATTTTTCTATTTTCTTTTTTAGCAATTCCAATCACATATTGTGTTCTTTGTATACACATTGAACATTTTTCCATCACACCTCTACTTCTTACTACAACATCAGGATTAATCACCATTTTACCTAAACTATTATTCATATTAAAATTAAAATTGTGATTATTTACGTAATTAAACCAATTAAATCTTCTAACTTTATAAGGACAGTTATTAGCACAATAACGAGTACCGACACACCGATTATAAGTCATCATATTTTGGCCTTGTTTTCCATGAGTAGTGGCCCCAACTGGACAAACTGTTTCACAAGGAGCATTTTCACAATGTTGACACATTAAAGGTACAAAAGAAACATGTGGATTAAATAAATAATTTTGTTTTTCCTTTTTATCATAAGTAGAATAATATCTATCTATTCTTATCCAATGCATATCTCTGGATTTTCTAATTTCTTCTTTTCCTACAATAGGAACATTATTTTCTGAATGACATGCAATTATACAAGATCCACATCCAATACAAGAATTTAAATCTATAGCAAGTTGAAAATGATGTCCATTTTTTTTATGATTATTTGTTTCTACAGAATTTATGATATTATTTTCTTTTTCATTCCATATATATTTTGATTGATTTAAAAATGTATTTAAATCAATATTTCTTAAAATATTTCTTTCTTCTGTATAATTTTGAACTTGTACACAAGAAAATTTATGTATTTTATTTGATTTCAGTACTTGTATATATAATTGAATAATATGAAAATTTTTATAGATTATATATGCATTTGTTCCTTGACACATTGTTGATAATTTACCTATTTGTTGTCCATATCCAAAAGATAATCCTATAGTTCCTATGCTTTGTCCAGGTTGTATATAAGCTGGTATATTATGAATAAGTATTTTTCCATTTTTAATTAAATTAACACAATGGCCATTCATAGCTCCTGATGTAGTAATCCAATTTTTAATACCTAATTGATTTGCATCAAAAGGTGAAATTGTTAAATAATTTTCCCAAGTTGTACGAGTAATAGGATCAGGAAATTCTTGTAACCATGGATTATCATATTGAGTTCCATCACCAATTCCAATTTTAATATATAATCTCAATTCGAATAAATTAGATGGAATTATTCTAGTTGGATTTTTTGGATAAAATGTATAATAATATGGATCTTTGATTTTAAAATTATCTTTTTTTTTAACAACTCCATGAAATAATGCTTCATTAAATGATGAAACATTAGAATTTGGAATAATATATTGTTTCCAAATTGTTTTTAAAAAATCATAATAATTATTATATTTTTTATTGTTACTCCATATTAATAATGAATCTTGAAATTGTCTAGTATTAAATATAGGATGTATAGTAGGTTGCATTAATGTGTAATAATCTGTTATTGGATGTGAATCTCCCCAACTTTCTAACCAATGTGGAATAGGAAGTAAAATATCCATATTTTGACTAGTATCATTATTTGTCATTGTAAAATAAATAGATATTGGAATGTTTTTTTTAATTGTATTAAAAAATGGAAAACTATAAAATGGATTAGTATTATGAATTAATAAAAGACCTACTTTTTTTTCGTTTACATCATTGATAAATTGTTTAAATTTTTTATCATTACTTTCTTTTGATAAAATAAATTTTTTTTTTTGTAAAGCTTTACTATTAATTTTATAATTAATTAAAAATGACAGTAGATAAGATTCTTTATCTCCATCTGCTAAAATAACACTTTTAGATTTTTTTTGTTGAATTAAATCTATTATTTTTTTTGATATATTGTTTGTACTTTTTTTATTAAAAAATATATTTTGATAAATTTCAAATAATATTTGTTTTATATCAGATGGTTTTTTTGGAATTCTAATATCTGCATTTGCTCCAGATAATGTCATATTACTTTCTATTTGAATATGTTGTGACATTTGTTTACCTGGTTTTCTATTAATAGCATAAAATTTACTAAGGCTAATAGGACTCCAATTAGATAAAAAATCTGCATCAAAAGAAATAATTAATTCTATTTCTGATAAATCAAAGAATGGAAATGCTCTAATACCAAATATTTGTTCTGAGGCATCTAAAGCTATAGAATATGAAATAGCGTCATATGTAATCCATTTTGTAGTTGGATAAACTTTTTTAAAAGATTGAAATAATTTTTTTGTAGAATAACTAGGATAAGATGAAGACAATATGACTATATCTTTATTAAGTTTAGAAATTTTATTCAGATTATTTTTTATAAAATCATCTATTTCTTTCCATGAAGATTGTTTACCCATTAAAAATGGATTTTTTAATCTTGTTTCATCATATAAAGATAATATAGAAGATTGAATTCTAACAGAGGTTGTATTAAAATATTTAGAAGTAAAATTTGGTTCTATTTTGATAGGACGACCTTCTCGTGTTTTTACCAATACACTACCAATATCAAAAGAATCCATCATAGTAGATGCATAATATGTAGGAATGCCAGGAGTAATAATATCAGGTTTTACAACATATGGTATTGATTGTATAACTGGACCTTTACATGCAGCTAATGTTGCGGATGCTGTACTAAATCCTATCCATTTTAAAAAATCACGTCTAGAAGTTTTTTTATTAAGAATATTTTTTATTATAGTTTCTTCTTTATCTAAAGAAGTATTTTTATTCTTTTTATTATTTATCATTACAAGAATTATATTTTTAAATTTTAATTAATAATGACATTTAGCACATTCTATTCCACCAGTCATGTCAACTGTTATTTTTTTATTTATTATAAAATTTTTAAAATATTGATTATAATATTTATTTTTTTTATTAATTTCTATATGTCTATGACAAGAAATACACCATTCCATGCTAAAATCATTAGCCATTTCTATTTGATCCATATTGTTTACTTCTCCATGACAAGCAGTACAAGTTATATTTACTTTTTTAAATTGTTTAATCATTTTTTCTCCATTAATAATATGTTGAGAATGATCGAAATTTACAAAATCAGGCATATTATGAATTCTAATCCATTTAATTGGTTGATATTTTTTATAAAATTTTCTTATACTAGGATCCCATCCTATTGAAGAATAAATTTTTTTTATTTCTTGATTATATTCTTGTTTACTTTTTCCTTTTTCAATATAATCACCTGCATATTCTTGAATAACATTATGACAATTCATACATATATTTGTTGAAGGAATACCAGCAACTTTTCCATATTTTGCTGAAGAATGACAATATTGACAATCAATTTTATTAATTCCAGAATGGATTTTATGAGAAAAATAAATTGGTTGTACTGGTTTATATCCTTTATTTATATCTATATGCATTAGAAAATACCATATTCCATATATACTAGATAATAATAATAATATAAGCGTAGATGAAATAAAATACCAAGTTTTTATACTTTTTCCTAATATTTTTATTAAAAAAATATTTAAAGATGACAAAATATTTTTTTTGTCAAAAAAAATATCATTATATAATAAATTAAATAATATTTTAATTCTATATAAAATTATAATAATGATAATAGATAAAAGACTAAGTCCAAAAATTATAATTTTTTTAAAAAACTTATTAGTTTGTTCTAATTCCATAGCAATAGAACTTGTATTATTGTCTTTTTTGGTTAGTTTTTTTTGATTTTGAATTGGATGTTCAATAAAAAATAAAATGTCATCTATTTGTTCTTCTGACAAATTAGGGAAAGAATTCATTTCTATATTGCCATATTTTTTATATATAGCTATAGCTTCTTTATTTCCACTTTTTCTAAAAGATTTATTATCTAAAATCCATTTATGTAACCATTCTTTACTTCTTTTATGAGTAATTCCAGATAATGGTGGACCTATAATAGTTTTATTTAATGCATGACAAGAAGCACAATTTTTGTTAAAAAGAGTATATCCATTTTCCGCATTACCTAATATTTTGTCTTCAGCATTTGAAATAAAAAATATAAAAAATATAAAAAATATGATTTTTTTCATCATTGCATCATTGTATATTAATTACAAAAATAAAATAAAGGTAAAATATCATTGTATTTAGTTTTCAATATTTATAACTAAATTTGAATTTAATGGATTGAAATTTAATTCAAAATGCATAATTATATAATTAATTTTAGTGAATATAAATTATCAAATGGATTACATATTATTTTACATCAAGATAAAACAAATCCTATAGTATATATTTCTGTTTTATATCATGTTGGAAGTAAAGATGAAAGGCCTGGAAAATATGGATTTGCTCATTTTTTTGAACATTTAATGTTTGAAGAAACTAAATATATTAATAAAGGAGAATATTTTAAATATATAGCTTCTAATGGAGGATATAATAATGCATATACTAGTCAAGATGAAACTTATTATTATGATATACTACCATCAAATAAATTGCCTTTAGCTTTGTGGTTAGAATCAGAACGAATGTTACATCTTAAAATCGATGAACCAAGTATTAATATTCAAAGAGAAGTAGTAAAAGAAGAAAGAAAAATGCATATAGATAATATGCCATATGCCAAAGCTATATCAGAAATTATTCCATCATTATTATTTAAAAAACATCCTTATAAAAATCCAATAATTGGATTTGAGAAAGATTTAAATTCAGCTACTCTTTACGATTTTAAAAAGTTTTATAATACGTATTATGTTCCTAATAATGCTATTTTATTAATAGCTGGAGATTTTAATATCGAAGAAACAAAAGATTTAATTAATAAGTATTTTTCTATTATTCCTAGTGGAAAATCTAAAATTTATAAAGTACAAATTCAAGAAAAATCTATTAATAAAGAAATTTTTTTTACATGTATCGATAATAATATACAAGTACCAGGAGTGTTTTTTTCATATAGATTACCAGAAATTAATAATGAAGATATTTTCATTTTAAAAGTAATAGAAAATATCCTTTGTTCAGGAGAAAGTTCAAGAATTGTTAAAAATATTGTTAATAAAAAACAAACTGCATCATATGCAGGTTCATATATAGAAACAATGGAACATTATGGAATATTTACTATATATGGATTAATAAATAGAGGGATAATATTAGATGAATTATCAAATACAATAGATAATGAAATAGAAATATTTCAAGATCAATTAATTACAGAAGAAGAATTAAATAAACAAAAAAATTATTTTGAAAGTAAATTTTTTTCTGATAATTCTTTTTTAGAAGGAATAGGTTCAAATTTATCTCATTATTCTTTATATTATAAAAATATTAATTTAATTAATACTTATATTGAAAAATATAAAAATATATCATTTGAAGATATTAAAAGAGTATCTAATAAATATTTAAATAAAAATAATAGAGTTCGTTTATATAATATTACATCTAATTAATTTAATTGATTTATTTTTCATTATTATTTATGACCAAGATCAATCGTAAAATACCTCCTAAACCTTTAACTAACCAAGTTGTTCCTAATATTAAAAAACCATTATTATTTAAGATGAATAATGGATTAACTGTTTTATTAACAGAAAATTATAAATTTCCTATTATTAGGGTTCATTTTGTTTTAAATTATCCTATTTTTTTAGAAAAAGAAAAAGCTGGAATTAAAAAAGTATTTGGAAATATGCTTCGTTCTGGAACAAAAAATTTTTCTAAAGAAGAAATTGATCAAAAAATTGATTATATGGGAAGTAAATTATTTACTTCATTTTCAAATATTTCTTTATTTTCCCTGCAAAAATATTTTGAAGAGTCTTTTTTTATTTTTAGTGATATACTTATTAATAGTCAATTTGATAATATCATAGAATTTAATAAAATTATTAAACAAAAAATAATAGATATTGATATCTCAGAAAAAGATCCTAATGCTATTTTAGAACGTGTAAAAAATGTTTTATATTTTGGTATAAATCATCCATATGGAGAATATGAAACATATAAAACTATACAAAATATTACATTACTAGATTTAAAACAATTATATAATCAATATTATTGTCCTAGTATATCTTATATATCTTTTATTGGATCTATTTCTATGAAACAAGTTATGTCATTATGTCATAAATATTTATTAAAATGGAATAAAAAACATATTCATATTATTGAAAATAAAATTAATCAAAAATTTATTCAAAAAAAATTAGAAATATCTATTGTAGATTTACCAACACTTACTCAATCATTTATTTGTTTTGGACATCCTGTGTTTTTTAAAAAAAGTGATTCTATATATTTTTCTGCTTTATTAGCAAATGGCATTTTAGGTGTGGGAGCACAAAGTAGGTTATTTTTAAAAATTAGAGAAAAAAGTGCTTATACTTATGGTATTTATTCAATTTTAAAACCAGATAAATATATAGGATATTTTTCTATTTATACACAAGTAAGAAATGATGTGACGGATAAAGCAATTAAAGATATTTTAAAAACAATCAAGGAAATGAAAGATAACATATCTAATGAAGAATTAGATATTAAAAAAGAAGAAATATGTGGTCAATTTATTCTAAATTTAGAAGATCCATCAAAAATAAATGATTTATTTATTAGTGAATTAAAAGATAATTTACAAGTTGGATTTTATGAAAAATATTTAAATCATATCAAAAATGTTAATATATATGATGTTTATCAAATATGTAAAAATTTTTTTTCTACAACAACAGGTCAAATGATAATTGTTGGAAATTCTAAAAAAATTTTTAATAAAATACAAAAAATAGGTTATTCTATTTATTTTTTTGATAAATTTGGAAATAAATTAAAATGAATAATATAGATAAGAGTTTGATGGAGGAACAAATTATTTCTTCATTGAAGAAAATTTATGATCCAGAAATTTCTGTTGATATTTATGAATTAGGTCTTATTTATGATATTCAAATTTCTAATGATTGTAAAGAAGTGAAAATTATTATGACCCTTACTACAACAAATTGTCCAGTTGCAGATAGTTTACCGATTAAAGTAAAAAATCAAATAGAATTAATAAATCCTATTAAAAAAGTAAATGTAATGTTAACGTTTGATCCACCTTGGTGTAGAGAATTTATGAGTGAAGAAGCACGTTTAGAATTAGGAATGTTATAATTATTATAAATTATGAGTATTTACGGAATATTATTTTATGGATTATTAATTATTTTAATATTATCTTTATTTTCTAATTTTATTTTTATTGTTCATCAAGAAACAGCATTTATTATTGAAAGATTAGGGAAATTTTATGCAATACGACATGCAGGTTTTCATTTTAAAATGCCTGTTATAGATAATTTAGCTGGAAAATTAACATTAAAAATTCAACAATTAGATATTTTAGTGGATACAAAAACTAAAGATAATGTTTTTATAAAAGTAAAGATATCTGTGCAATTTCAAGTTATTAAAAGTAAAGTATATGAAGCTTTTTATAAATTAGATAATTCTAATGCTCAAATCACTTCTTATATTTTTGATGTAGTTAGAGCTGAAGTTCCTAAAATGCGTTTAGATGATGTTTTTGAAAGAAAAAATCATATAGCTGATGCATTAAAAAGAGAATTAAAAGAATCTATGTCAGGTTATGGATATGCTATTATTAAAGCATTAGTAACAGATTTAGAACCTGATGAACATGTTAAACAAGCTATGAATAGAATTAATACTGCAGAAAGAGAAAAAGTAGCAGCAGAATATAAGGCAGAAGCAGAAAGAATTAAAATTGTAGCTAAGGCTAAAGCAGAAGCAGAAAGTAAAAAATTACAAGGAAAGGGAACAGCTGATCAAAGAAGAGAAATAGCAAAAGGGATATTAGAATCAGTGGAAGTTTTAAATAATGTAGGAATTAATTCTCAAGAAGCATCTGCTTTGATTGTAGTTACGCAACATTATGATACACTTCAATCTATAGGAGAATATTCTAAATCAAATTTAATTTTATTTCCAAATTCTCCTGGATATGCTAGTGAAATGTTAACTAATATGATTACGGCTTTTAATATATCTAATCAAATTAAATATAACACAACTCAAAAAGTTGAACATAAAAATATAATATCAGAATCTCGTAACAAAGAGAATCAAAATAATCATTAATAAAAAATTATTCATTTTTCATGGAAATCATAGGCAGAATAAAAAAATTATTTGAAATACAAAAATTTGGCAGTGGATTTAGAAAAAGAGAAATTGTTATTACAACAGAAGAACCATATCCTCAAAATATATTAATAGAATTTATTCAAGATAAAGTAGATTTGTTAGAATCTATAAAATTGAAAGATAAAATTAAAGTTTTTATTAATATTAGAGGACGAGAATGGAAAAATCCAGAGGGAATAATTAAATATTTTAATTCTATTCAAGGATGGAAAATTGAAAATATTCATTCTTCTACTTCTAATAATATAGTAAATTCTAAAAAAATGATATCCCCATCGTTATCATCTGATGATTTTGATGATTTACCTTTTTAATTATAATGAAATTATTTATTAATAATATTAATTTTAATATTATTATTATTTTTATTCATTACTAATTTAATGATATTTCCATTTTGGATTAAACCTTTTATAATATATTCCGAAATTGGATTTTTTATAAATGTATTTATAGCTCTTTTAAGTGGCCTTGCACCATATTTTTTATCAAATCCTTTTTTTTGAATAAATTTTTGTGTTTCTAAAGAAATCGTTAAATTATATCCTAATTCAAGTAAATGATATTTTATTTTTTCTAATTCTAATAATGTAATTTGAGCAATATGTTTATATGTTAAAGGATTAAAAATAATAATATCATCTATTCTATTTAAAAATTCTGCAGAAAACATATTTTGTAATGCATATTTGGATTCATTCAATTTTTTTGTTTTATTAGAAAATCCAATTTCTGTTCTATTAAATTGATTTGTATTTTGATTAGAAGTCAAAATAATCACAGTATTTCTAAAATTGATTTTTTTACCTAAACTATCTGTGAGATATCCATAATCTAAAATTTGTAATAAAATATTAAAAATATCATGATGAGCTTTTTCAATTTCATCGAATAAAATTACACTATACGGCCTACGACGTAGTATTTCTGTTAATTGGCCTCCTTCTTCATAACCAATATATCCTGGTGGTGATCCTATTAATTTAGACATAGAAAATTTTTCCATATATTCACTCATATCAATACGTATCAAAAATTCTTCTGATCCAAATATTTCTTTAGTAAATTCTTTGGCTAAATAGGTTTTTCCTACTCCAGTTTGTCCTAAAAAAATAAAAGATCCTATTGGAGAATTAGGATCTTTTAATCCAGATTTATTGATTCGTATAGAATTAACTATTTTTTCTATTGCATGATCTTGTCCTATTACTTTAGTTTTTAATAAAGATATTAAAATATTTAATTTTTTCATTTCATATTTATTTATTTTATTAATAGGAACCCCACTCATCATAGATACTACTTGTTTTACATCTATTTCAGATACTATATCTTTATTTTTTTTAATAATTTGTCTCCATAATATTTGATCTTTAATTAATTGTTCTTTAAGTTCTTTTTCTTTATCTCTTATATTAGCTGCTTCTTCATATTTTTGATTTTTAACTGCTTGATGTTTTTCTTTTTGTATATTATAAAGTATTTTTTCTAAATCAATGATTTTTTTTGGAACTTTTATATTTTTCATATGGACATTAGCACCTGCTTCATCTAATGCATCAATTGCTTTATCTGGGAAATAACGATCAATAATATACCTAGATGTTAACTTGACACAAGCATTAATAGCTGATTCTGTATAAATTACATTATGATATCCTTCATATTTGTCTTTAATTTTTTTTAATATTTCAATAGTTTCTTGTTCTGTTGATGGTTGAACTATAATTTTTTGAAATCGTCTTTCTAATGCACCATCTTTTTCTATATATTGTCTATATTCATTTAAAGTTGTAGTACCTATACATTGTATATTTCCTGTAGTTAAAGCTGGTTTTAATATATTAGACGCATCTAAAGATCCAGTAGTTCCTCCTGCTCCTATTATAGTATGTATTTCATCTATAAACAAAATTAAATTTTTATTTTGTTCTGATTCAGAAATGATTGCTTTCATTCTTTCTTCAAATTGTCCTCTATATTTTGTTCCAGCAACTATACTAGCTATATCAAGTAGCACAATTCGTTTATTATATAAAACTCTAGATATTTTTTTTTGAACAATTTTTAAAGCTAATCCTTCAGCTATTGCTGTTTTTCCAACTCCAGGTTCTCCTATTAATAATGGATTATTTTTTTTTCTTCTACTTAATATTTGCGCAATTCTTTCTAATTCATGTTCTCTACCAATTATAGGATCTAATTTTCCTTCCAATGCAATAACATTTAGATCTTTTCCAAAATTATCTAATACTGGAGTGTTATTTGTCATTGCATTGATATTTACATAATAATTCAATTCTGATATTCCTTGTTTAGATTCTGTTATCCCGAATGTTGTATTTTCATCATTTATATCTTCATCATTATAATAACAAAATATATTTTTATTTTTCAAAATATGATATAGTAAATAATTAAAATGTTAATAATTATCTTTAATTTTAGTTTCTATAGAATTAGAAGTAATTGGTGGAGGGATAGAAGAAGGAGATTTAAGTTTTAACTTAAACCTATCTATTAATTGATTCATATTTTCATTTTTTTTAGATAAAAGATTATATTCTTCAACTGAAAAATTGTCTAATTGTTTAGTTAAAATTTCAAATTCAAAATTTTGATTATTACATTGTTTTTGTAATTTTTCTAAAAAAGATTTATGTATTACTAATAAATCTTTATCTTTTATAATAGAAGGTTTTATTAAAAAAATTTTATTATTTAATATATAAAATTGTATTTCATTTTTTAATATATTAAAATAATAAGGATTAATTTTTTTTGAATTTTTTTCTATAAAATATTTCCAATTTTGTTCTAAAAAATATCTAAAAAATTTAGTATCGTGTAAATTTGTATTTTGAATTTTATATTGATTATTACAATAAGATTTATTTTTTATAAAATATTTCATAAATAATGATAAAATATAGGTTTCAATTAATTTATAATAATTTTTATTATCATATAATATATTTTGGCTCATTAAACAATACAATTTATGTTCTATTTTACAAAAAATTTTTAAACTATCTATTATACATAATGAAGATATTTTTTTTGATTGTTGAATATAAGATTTAATATTATTTTTTTCTTGAACACTCAAATTTAAATAATAAAATTTAGATATCAATAACATTCTCAAATGTTTAATGAACCCTTGTATAAATAATAGACTGCTAATATTCATTTTGACAATATTATCTAATAATATTAATACATCATAAATATTATTATTTAATAAATAATCAACTATTTTAAAATAACAAATGGGATCTAATATTCCTAATTTTTTTAACACTAATTTTTTAGTTATTGTTTTATTTAAAAAAGTATTAAAATATAATAATTGATCTAGTTTATTCATAGAATTCATTAAAGATCCATTTCCATATTTAGAAATATATAATAAAGTTTCATTATCTATATTAATAGATTCTTTATTAGAAATATTTTTTAAATGGTTAAAATTTTCTTTTAAAGAAATTGGACTAAATTCATATATTTGACAAGATAATGATGACATAATATATTCTACAATTTTATTTATTTTATTTGCGCAAATAATTAATAACATGTTTAATGGAATTTTATGAAACATTGGAAATATAATATCAATAAAATTGGTAGAAACATCATTAATATTTTGTATTATCAAAAATTTTTCTTCTTTTACATTATGATATATTTTATGAATTATTGAATTTAAATAATTAATAGAGTATGTTAATGTACCATTTAATTCAAATTTATGAACAATATTTGATGAGGATAATTCTTGCACTAAAATTCTTGCACATGTACTTTTTCCAATTCCTTTTATCCCAACAAATAATAACATTTTTGATAAAAAACATTTTTTTATAGCATTTTTTAAAATATATATAATTTCTTTTTGTCCAATAACTTCTTCCCATGTGTTTGGTTCATATTTTGTAGTTAATCCAATATAAGAACAAACTTTTTTAATCATCATATAATAAATAAGTTAACTTGATAATATTTCTTGAATTTTATTAGATGCTTCTTTTAAAGTAGAAGTATAAAAAATAGGCAATTGATTATTATATAGTATTTGTTTTGCTATTTTTGCATTTGTTCCTTGTAAACGAAATACTATTTTTAGATATTTGTTATTTTTTTGAATATATTTATTATATGCATTTATAATTCCGTGTACAACATCATCACATCTAACAATTCCTCCAAAAATATTTATTAAAATTACTTTTACTGAAGTATCTTTTAAAATTAAATTAAATGCTTGTTCAACTTTTTTTTGATTTGCATCTCCACCTATATCTAAAAAATTTGATGGACTTCCTCCACAAGATTTGATCATATCCATTGTAGCCATTGCTAACCCAGCTCCATTTACCATACATCCTACATTTCCTTCAAGTTTAATAAAATTAATATTATTATTTTTTTCCAATTTTTCTTCTTTTTTATATGTTATAAAAAATTTGTTTATACGAAATAAAGCATTATTATCTAATGTTATTTTAGAATCTAATGCAATAATTTTATGATTATTATAAATTAATGGATTAATTTCTAATAAAATAGCATTATATAATAAATATGCTTTATAAAGATTATATACAAAATATTTCAAATTTGTTATGCCTAAGTGAAATTCTATTGTTCTATATTGAAATTCTAATAATCCTAATCCTGGATCTATTACTTCTTGAAGTATTTGATTTTTATAATTTGTTTCAATATTTATTCCACCTTTTTTAGAATATAAAATTATATTTTTTTCAATATCTCTATTAAAAGATATTGCTATGTAATATTCTTTAAGTGTAGTATTATGAATATTTAATATATCATTATTGTTGTATATATTTTCAGTAATAAGAAGTTTTTTTACTAATTCACCTTTTTGTGAAGTTTGAGATGTTATAAGATATTTACCTAATAAAGAATTAGATTTATTATATACATCTTCCAATGATTTTGCTATTAATATTCCTCCACTTTTACCTCTACCTCCAGCTAATATTTGAGCTTTTATTACAATGGATTTTGTGTTGGTTTTTTTGAAAATAATCTTTGCAGCATTTACTGCTTGTTCTGTTGTATCGACAATGAGCCCATAAGGAACAGAAATTGAAAATGATGTTAAAATATCTCGTCCTTGGAATTCATATAAATTCATTAAAAATAAATTGTTTTAAAGTAATTTCAAGTTAAATTTACTAGTTTTTTTTTATAAATGATTTTAGTAAAAAAAATATATAAAACTATATAACACTTTTGTAACAGAATAATTTTTTTTAAAATAAATTACTTGTCATATAATGTAAAAAAAGAAAATATAGTATGTATATTAGATATAATCTAATTTAAATATTAATGAAAAAAACATTCATTGTATTTATGGTATTTATGAATATTTATATTCATAATATGTACAAAATAACATAATTTATTTTGTTCTTTACGAGATAAATTTCAAAATTTTTTTTGATTGTAACACATAATTTACATTTATCCGAAGTAGCTGATAAAATATTATAAAAAAATGGATTATTTATTTATTAAATTAATATAAATATGCTTTTACATGAACTTTCGATCAAACATATTATTAGAAAACCAATTAATAATAATATTGAGCCTCCGTTATTTTTAATGATACATGGATATGGTAGTAATGAAAATGATATTTTTAATTCTATTATTAAACAATTACCAAATCATTTTTTTATTGTTAGTATACAAGGCATTTATACTATAGGACCTAATCAATATTCTTGGTATAATATTGATTTTAAAAAAAATTTTACAACACAAAAACTTCAAATCAAAAATTATTCATTACTTCAAGCGTCAGAAACTATTAATAAAATAAATATTTTTATAGATGAAGCCATTAAAAAATATAAATTAAATAATAATAAAGTATGGATATGTGGTTTTAGTCAAGGAGCTATTATTAGTTATGCCATTGCTATTAAAAATCCTTATAAAGTGAAAAGGGTAATGGCACTTAGTGGATATTTTGAAAATAATATTTTTTCATTAAAAAACCCAACAAATAAACAACTTTATAGCGAATTATCTATGTTTATTTCTCATGGAAAATATGATGATATTATTCCTATTAAATGGGTAAAAAAAGGATTGGATATTCTTAAAAAAGAATATTTAATAGATTCATTTTTGTATAAAGAATATGAATCTGGACATTGGCTAAGTGATTCTAATCATAAAGATCTTATTTCTTGGATAAAACAAAATAATATATATAAATGAAAATATCTACAAAAATAATTTATTTGTTAATATTTTTTTTAATATCTATTTATTGTTTTTATATACAAAAAAAATGGTATGGAATCATTTTATTATTAATAAGTTTAATAATTATGTTTTTTATTTTTAAAAATGAATTTTTATTAATGGCTTTTTTTAAAATTCAAAAAAAAAATATACTAGGAATGAAAAAATATTTAAAATATATAACAAATCCAGAAAAACAATTAATTAAATATCAAATCCCTTATTATTATTTTCTTTATGGTATATTATATTCTGAATCAGATATTTATAAATCTGAAAAATATATGCAAAAATCATTAGATATGGGACTGAGATTCAAACATAATATAGCTATTGCAAAATTAAATTTAGCTATAGCATCTATTTCAAAGGGAAATAATCAAAAAGCCAAATTATTATTATTAGAAGCAGAAAAAATAGATATATATGGAATATTACATAATCAAATTAAATTTATAAAAACTAAATTGAAACAATCACATAATATTAATAAAACTAACCCTTATTTTAGAAAATAAAATTTATTATTTATAATTCCAATATTTTTGGAATATTTAATGAATTTCCTCCCATTAAAAATTGTATAGGATTTTCTAAAGTTTCTTTAATAGTACAAAGAAACCCTACTGATTCTTTTCCATCAATAATTCTATGATCATAGGATAATGCTAAATACATCATAGGACGTATTTTTATAGATTTTTGAATTACAATAGGTCTATTCATAATTTTATGCATTCCTAAAATAGCACTTTGTGGTGGATTAATAATTGGAGTGGATAACATTGATCCAAAAATCCCTCCATTAGTAATAGTAAAATTGCCTCCTTTCATTTCATTTATTGATATTTTACCATTTTTGACACGTGTAGCTAAATTAATAATTTCTTTTTCTATTCCTACAAATGATAAATTTTCTGCATTTCGAATAACTGGGACCATAAGTCCTTTAGGTCCAGATATAGCAATACTAATATCAAAATAATTAAAATTGATTTTTTCTTCTATACTAATCATTGCATTAACGTCAGGAAATAGACGTAATCCTCTAATAGAGGCAAGTGTAAAAAATGACATAAATCCTAATTTAATTCCATGTTTTTCTTGAAAAATAGAATTATATTGATTTCTTATTAATATAATTTCAGTCATATCTACTTCATTAAAAGTCGTTAACATTGCAGTTTGATTTTTAACAGATACTAAACGCTCAGATACTTTTTTTCTCAGTGAAGAAAGAGGTGTTATTGTTGATGATCTATTTAATGATTGATTTTTTATAGAATTAATACAATCTGTTTTTGTAATTCTTCCATTTTTTCCAGTTCCTTTAATATTATTAATAATTAGATTATGTTCGTTAATTATTTTTTGAGCAGATGGAGAAGGCCAGTTTGCAATATTTTTTTGTACTACATTTTTTTGTACTATTTGATGTTTATTTAATATTTTATTATCGGATTTTATTGTTTTTGAAGTATCTATGTTACAAATAATTGTACCAACTGGTATTGTTTTTCCTTGTTCAACTAAAATAGTAATTATTCCACTTTGTTCGGCAGTAATTTCTAAAGTAGCTTTATCAGAATCTAATTCTGCTATTATTTGATTTTGAGATACAAATTCTCCATTTTTTACAGTCCATGAAGAAATTTCTACTTCATTGATGGATTCTCCAGGAGAAGGAACTTTGACTTTTAGTATCATATTATGATTAGTTTATAAAAAAGCCTTTTTTAATATATGATTGTAAATTTTTAAAAAATTTTTTAAAGAACCAGTAGATGGACTAGAACTTTCCGATGGAGCAATTAATCTAAATGGGATATCTTTTCCAAATTGTCTAAGAAAAAAATTCCATACTCCCATGTTTTCCGGTTCTTCTTGAACCCATATAGTATGTTTTCTATTTTTATATTTATTAAGCAAATTATGAATAGTTTTTTCTTTTAATGGATAAATTTGTTCTATACGTATTAAAATAGTTTCTATGTCTTTAATAGATTCTTTTATTTTTAATAAATCATAATATATTTTACCAGAACAAAATATTAATTTTTTTATTTTTTTCTCATTGATACATGAAGAATCTTCGATAATTTCCTTAAATTTTCCATTAGATAAATCTTCTAATCTGGAAAAACATTTTGGATGCCGTAATAAACTTTTTGGTGTAAAAATTAATAGTGGTTTTCTAAAATTTAATTTCATTTGTCTTCTTAATAAATGATAATAATTTGCTGGAGTAGTACAATTGGCTAGAAATAAATTATTATTTGCACATAATTGTAAATATCTTTCAATACGAGCAGAAGAATGTTCTGGACCTTGGCCTTCATATCCATGAGGTAATAATAAAACTATACCATTACAAATTTTCCATTTACTTTCTCCAGAAGCAATATATTGATCTATTATGATTTGGGCTCCATTTCCAAAATCCCCAAATTGAGCTTCCCATATCGTTAAAATATAAGGAGATAATAAAGAATATCCATAATCAAATCCTAAAACACCATATTCTGAAAGTGGTGAATTATAAACTTCAATTAGTTTTTGTCCTCTATGAATTTTATTTAAAAGAATAATTTGTTCTTCATTTTCTGTTTTAACGATAATATGTCGTTGAGAGAATGTTCCTCTAGCTACATCTTCCCCTGATAATCGAATAGAAATGCCTTCATCTAATAAAGTACCATATGCAAGTAATTCTGCACTACTCCAATCAACTAATTTTTTAGTTAAAATTAAACTTAATCTATTATTAAAAATAGAAATTGTTTTTTTAAAAAAATGTTTATCCTTTGGAAGAGTAAAAATACATTTAGCAATATTAATTAATTTCTGTAAAGAATATTTAGTATTGATATTTTTAAACATTTCTTTTGTATCAACAATTAATGGAAAGTGTTGCCATTCTTCTTCTAAAAAAGAATTTAAAATATTCCATTTAATATGTTGAGATTTTGCATATTCATTATGAAGAATTGTTTGATATTTTGTTTCTATCATTTTAATATCATTATTATTAATAATTTTGTCTTTTTCTAATTCTTCTTTATATGATTCATAAACATTTTTATGTTTATCAATTAATTTATACAACATAGGTTGAGTATACCGTGGATCATCTCCTTCATTATGCCCATATTTTCTATACCCTATTAAATCTATAAAAACATCTTCATTATAACGCATTCTAAAATCTATAGCAAAATAAATAGATTTTATAACAGATTCAATATCATCTGCATTAATATGTAAAACTGGAGACATAACAATTTTTGCAATATCTGTACAATAAATACTAGATCTTCCTTCCATTTCATTCGTTGTAAATCCAATTTGATTATTAATAATTATATGAATAGTTCCTCCAGTATGATATCCGTTTAATTTTGAAAATTGAATCACTTCGTAAACTATTCCTTGACCTGATATAGCAGCATCTCCATGAATTAAGATTGGTATAATTTGATTTTTATTTTTTTTATAAATATGATCTAATTTTGATCTTGTTAAACCTTCTACAATAGCATCAACAGATTCTAAATGAGATGAATTGGGTAATAAACTAATTTTAATTTTATTTCCAATAGAATTTTTTTTTATTTTAGTAAATCCTAAATGATATTTGACATCTCCAGATAATAATACATCTTTATACTCTTTTCCATAAAATTCATTAAATATATATGAATAATTTTTTTTTAAACAATTAGCAAGAAAATTTAATCTACCTCTGTGAGACATTCCAACAATAAATTCTTCTGTATTATATTGTGTTGAAGCATATTCAATCATTTCTTCTAATGCAGGTAATGTAGATTCATTTCCTTCTATAGAAAATCTTTTTTGTCCAATAAATTTATTGTGTATAAAATGTTCAAATGCAATAGCTTCGTTTAATTTTTTTAAAAAAAAAATTTTTTTATGTGATGAAAATTCAATATTATTATATAACCATTTTTCTATCCATTCTCTTTTTTTTATATCATTAATATACATATATTCAATTCCAATAGAATTACAATATTTTTTTTTTAAAAAATTAATTATATTTCTTAATGATGTTTTTCCAAGTCCTATAAATATTCCAGATTCAAAATTTAAATCTAATTCTTTATCTGATAATCCAAAATTTTTTAAATTTAAAGATGTATTAGATGTATTATATGAACAATTTCTTTTTTTAATAGGATTTATTTTACTAAATAAATGACCTTGTATTTTATAAGCTTGAATTAAATTATAAACTAAAAATTCTTTATAATTAAAAAATTTTTTTACAAAATGTTTTTCATTTCCTAAATCAAATCCATAAAAAAAAGCAGACCAACTAGGTTCTATTGAATCAGGATTAACTTTGTATTTTTGATAGAGTAATTCCAAATCTTTAATATGAATTGAATTTAAGAAAGAATATCTATCATTCATAAAAATATTTTATTTTAAAAATCTTTATCAAATTTAAACAAATTAAAAATCTATTAAAATCGTCTATTAATATAATCATTGATTTCTTTTGAAATTATAGTTAATCCATTTTTGTTTTTTCCAATTGATATAGAGAAAAAAGATTTACCCCAATATGTTCCAACAATATAATTAGAAAAATGTTTCATAATTTTATATGCATTCATATTTTGATTTTTAATAAGTAAATCTGATATAGAAATAAATAGAATTGGTTTATTATCTTTTATAAAACCTACAATCATAAATAAATTATTAATTTGTAATCGTAAACTTAACCCTATTTTTTTAAGTAATTCTAAATCTAAATGATTTCTATTATTACAATATATATCATCTATATAAGTTATATTAGATCTAATTTTAGCTTTAATAAGATATTCTTTTTTTAAATATTCAATTCTATGAATATTTATAGTATATATTTTTTTTATTAATTGTTTATTTTTGTTCATTAAATCACTAAAAGTCTTTACGGATGGTTCTATTCCATTCATTAATTCTTTTAAACATTTATATTGAAAATTAATTTTTTTAAGATATTTAATAGCGTTATTTGACGTAATAGCTGTGATTCTTCTTATTCCATAAGCAATAGAAGATTCAGATATAATTTGAAATAGCTTAATATCTTTTGTATATTTTATATGTGTTCCAATACATAATTCCGATGAATCTCCAAATGTAATTACTCTAATTTGATGTTTATATTTTATATTAAAATTTCCAATATATCCAAATTTTTTGGCTTCTTCATAAGAAGAAAATCTTTGTTCTAATAAAGATAAATTATTGAAAATATATTCTTGAACTAAATTTTCTATTTCATTTAATTGTTGTAAAGAAATTTGTTTATGATAAGAAAAATCAAAACGTAAATAATCATTTCCTATATAAGAACCTTTTTGTATAATATTTTTTCCTAAAATTGTTTTCAACGAAAAATATAATAAATGTGTAGCAGTATGATTTATTTCAATTTGTTTTCTTTTTATTTTATCTACTTCTACTACAAAATCATCATATATATTGTTAGGTAATTGTTTTATAATATGTATAATATCAACACCTTCTTTTTTAGTATCTTCAATTTTAATTTGTTCTTTATTATTTTTAATATATCCAGTATCTCCAATTTGACCACCACTTTCAGGATAAAAAGGAGTTTGAGAAAATACTAGTTCATAAGAAAATTTATTTTCTAATTTTTGATATACTTTTCTATATTTAATAATAACAATTTTACATGATAAAATATCATATCCTATAAAATTGACATTATTGTTTTGTTCTATAAATTTGTTATTATAAATCCATTCAGATTTTATTATTGATATTCTATTTATATTGGATTGTTGTTTTTGTTTTGATAATTCTTTGTTAAAAACAAATTCATCTATTAACAGATTATTTTGTTTTGCAATTGTTTTTGATAATTCAATTGGAAATCCATAAGTATCATATAATTTAAATATTCTATTACCATCAATAATTTGTTGATTTTGTTTTTTAGTTAGTGATATAATATGTTGAATTCTATCATATCCTTTGTTAATTACTTTAAAAAAAGAAATTTCTTCTTCTTCTACAATAGATTGAATATATTCTTTTTTGTTTTTTAATTCAGGAAAGAATTTATGCATTTCTTCTATAAAAAAATCTATAATTTTATAAAGAAATGGATGTTTTTTATTAAAAAAACGAAAAGCATAAATTATAGATCTTCTTAATATTTTTCTAAGTATATATCCAGCATGATTATTAGATGGACGTTGTCCATCTGATATAGCAAATATTATAGATCTTAAATGATCTGCTATAATATTTATTGAAATATTTTGTTGATATTTATTTTCATATTTGTTACCTAAAAAATTTTTAATTTTATTAATGATTGGAAGAAAAATATCAGTTTCATAACTAGAATTTACTCCTTGTAATACCATACATAATCTTTCTAATCCCATTCCAGTATCTACATGTTTTTTCGATAAATATTTTAATTGTCCATTTGCTTGTCTAAAAAATTCTATAAACACAAGATTCCAAATTTCTATTACTTTAGGATGACCTTTATTAATTAAATATTTGCCAGATAATTTAGTTTTTTCATTTTTACTTCTAAGATCTATATGTATTTCAGATGAAGGGCCACAAGGGCCTATATCGCCCATTTCCCAAAAATTTTCATTTTTTCCAAAAAATAAAATATGATCATTATTAATCCAATCTTTCCAAAGATCTAAAGATTCTGTATCTTTGGATAATTTATCTTGATCATTTCCAATAAAAATAGTAACATAAATATTGTCTTGAGATATTTTATATTCTTTTGTTAATAATTCTATTGCCCATTCTATAGTTTCTTTTCTCGAATAATCTCCAAAAGACCAATTACCTAACATTTCAAACATAGTATGATGATAATTATCATATCCTACATTTTTTAAATCATTATGTTTTCCAGTAATTCTAAGACATTTTTGAATATTTGCGATTCTATGATACGTAGGATTCTTTTTCCCTAAAAAAATATCTTTAAATGGATTCATGCCAGAATTAATAAACAGTAAACTTGGATCATCATCTAAATAAATAGGAAAAGATGGTAATATTTTATGATCTTTTTTTTTAAAGAAATTTAAAAAAGTATTTTTTACTTTTTGATATTGCATTATTAATAATTTTTATTATTATATTTAGGAGATTGTTCAATTGCATCCATAATTTTTTCCATAATATTTTTTGTTGTATCATTTTTTAAATCTAATTGAATAGGTTGGTTAAAAATCATTTTTTGTACAATTCCTTTTTGTTTAATTTTAATTCCTTTTTTATCATAAGCTTTATATAAAATCCATCTATTACAATAGGAACTACTATAGGATTATATTTTTTTATTACATGAACTATTCCTCTTCTAACAGGAGCACATGCTTTAGTCGTTCCTTGTGGAAAAGTAATTAACCATCCATCATTTAATGCTATTCCCATACGATAAATTTCTGATAAATCAATATATTGTTTTTTATTATTTTCAGTAATCCATGATCTATTAACTGTAATTCCTCCTGAATAATTAAATAATTTAGTTAAAATTCCATGATTCATAGTTTTTTTTGCTGCAACAAAATATAAATTCATTATTGGATTTAATAGATAAATTGGATTTTTGATAGTATTCAAAAATCCATTTTTTACACTACAAAAAACATGAAACATCGCAAAAACATCTGCAAAATATGTTTGATGATTAGAAACAAAAAGAACTTGGTTCTTTGGAAGATTTTGTATGTATTCTGTTCCTTTTAAAGATAATTGATTGAATCCATTATATCTCTTATAAGAGAGACAACCAAAAGTAAATATTAAAAAACGTTTAATAAAATTAAAATGGACAAATGCGTCTCTAAATAAAGTACTTTTTTTATATTTATATTTCAATTTAAATAATATCGATAATCATTTAACTTTTTTACTAACAATATAATTATTAATACTATACTTATTGGAATAAAATGAAAATATTGAAATACAACATAAAAGACATAAATATACATATATCCAATATGGAATATATATTGAATCTCCTTTAGCATAAGAATGTAATCCAGATAAATAATAATTTACTCCAAAATAAGTCATTATAATAGATAATATTGCAAACATACTAGAAAAATTAAAAATTATAAAATTTTTACTTATAGATGGAATTAGTCTTAAATGCAAAATACAAGCATATACCATAATACTAATTAACGCCCAAGTTTCTTTTGGATCCCAACTCCAATACCTCCCCCAACTGACATTTGCCCAAATAGAACCTAAAAATGTACCTATAGTTAATAAAAATAATCCTATAGTTATACTAATTTCATTAATTATTGTCAATTGACGAATTTTAATATTTATTATTTTTTTATAATTTTTATTATAATTCTTGATTATATTTAAAATTAATACAAAAAATCCTATCACAGATCCTGTAAAAAAAAATCCATAACTAGATGTAATTATAGCAACATGTATAATTAACCAATGTGATTTTAATACTGGAACTAAATGTGTTATCTCTGGATCCATAATATCTCCACTTGCTATAAATAATAAAATAAAAGAACATAAAGAAGTAATTCCTATAACAAATTTATTTTTAATAAATAATAATCCAATGGCTATCAAACACCAACTAATAAAAATAGAAGATTCATATCCATTACTCCAAGGAGGATGTCCAGCAATATACCATCTTAAAATTAATCCAAATAATTCTAAAAAAAATGATAAAAATATAATGGATGATAAAATATTATAAAAATAATTTATGTATTTATTATCATAAAAAATATTATAAAAAGAACAAATAATTAATAATATTCCAATTAATAAGTAAATAAATGGTAATAAATAAAATATATTTAATTTATTATATAATATTTCCATATAAATTTTTGTATTCGATGGTAAAATAGATTTTTTTGTATATTGTATTTGATATAATTTTATTTTTTTTACTTCATTATCGGCAAAATTCCAATTATTTTTATATTGTGATTTGAATAAAGATCTTAAATAATTATTAAACATTATAAATCCAATCGTATTAATTTTATTATCATAAAAATTATTATTTATAATCCAACTTGACCATGTATTATTATTATCATTTTTTATTGGAAAAATACGAAGATATTTTCCTTGAAAAATTTCATGTAAAATTCCAATTTTTTCACTTAAGTTGATAACTGCTTTATCATACTTATTTCTTGTGGCAGGATTTTTAGAAAAAGCTAATTCATAATCGTTTTGAAAAATAAACATTAATTTTGATTGATTTGCATTAAAAGAATATAAATCAATCATTGATACATATCCATCTTTATTTGATTTTGCTTTATATAAAAAATGTTTTCCACCTGTTTTATCGACTTTAATAAATGGAACTTTAGTCCAAAATAGACTATTTTGATGAATTGATATTATCCATTGATTAGCGTTAATATTTCCAATATAACTTTTTTTATGTATTTTTCTTAGTAAATCTAATGCTAAACTATGTATTGGTTTTATTCTACCTTGTTCATCTTGTACTAATAATTTACTAAAATTTTCTCCATGTTTTTTAGAAATATTAATATTTTGTGATATAGTATTTAAATAAATTTGATTATTATTGTGATTATTTGAATATAAAACATTATTAGTGATAAATAAAAAAAATAGTATAATTTTATATACATTTTTTAACATAAAGTTGATCATATTTATGATAATTATTATTTTATGAGTTAAAAAATAATTAATTAAATTTTAGATAATATTTTTAATTGTTGTATTAAAAAATTAAATCTAGATTTTTTCCAAAATAATGTTATTATCATTCCAATACTCATTATTCCATATCCTATATATGAAAATAAAGTTCCTAAATAATCATTATTTACATAAAGATGTGTTCCTTTTTTATCGGAATTATATCCAGACTGAAAAAATTTATATCCTTTATAATTTAAAATATGATTCATATAAATATCATAGTTATATTGATGTTGATTATCTATTAAAGTAACATTACTAATAAAAGAAGAAGGAAAATCAGATCCAGGATAATTTTCTATGTTAAATTTATTTAATTTAATTATAAAAGGAAGTTTAATAACAATAGATCCATATCCTACAGAAATATATTTTCCATTTAATTGTATAGCTGAACTCATTTTATGAGTATTTTTACCACCTAAAAATGTAATTAATTGAGATGTATTTTGAAAAGTAATTTTAGCAGTAATTGCGTCTAAATAATCCGTTTTATTTTCACTAGAAGAAGTTATATAAATAATTTTTCCAATTTTAATTTTATCAGGAATTACCCATTGAATATTTTTATTATTATTTTTATCATAAATTTGATATAATGTTTTTAATTTTAAAGGGGTTATTTGTTTTTTTAATAAAAAATTTAATTTATTATTAATTATATTAATATTAATGGCTAAAAAAGATGATTTAATAAATAATTTATTTTTTTTTTCAAGAATTTGTATTCCATAAGGAATTTTTTTATTTAAAGAAAATAAAATTCCATTAATATTAATTGATGTTCCATTTTTTAAAAAAAATTCTTTTCTTTTTCCTTGTTTAGATGAAATAATTTTAATGATTTTTTCTCCTCTATCATTTTCAATAAAAGTTTCCTTAGCATAAGGAATATAATTTAGAATTTTAATCTTGATAAGATTTTTTTTATAACAAAAATTTACATTAGATGTTTTATGGTGAAAAGGAGATAATATATAAGGAACTTTATATTCTTTTATAGAATTATTAAATTGACTTTTAATTTTTAATTTTAAAAAACTTTTCTCTGAAATTACATTTCTATTTATATTTCCTTCTCTAAGGAACATGATTCCTTCAAAACTAAAATATCTAGAAAACACACCTCCAATAAATATAAAAATAAATGATAAATGAAAAAGAAAGATTGGTATTTTGTTATATTTCCATAATTTATATTTATATATATTTATTATTAAATGAATTATAAATAAACATATAATTATTTCAAACCAATGTGAATTATAGATATATATTTTAGCTATATCTGTAGAATATTTTTTTTCTAACAATGTTCCAATAGCCATTATTATTGCTATTATAATAAATAATAAAGAAGTTATTTTATTAGAAAAAAAAATTTGTTTAAAAACCTTTTTTATCATTTAAATCATATACTAAAAAATATAGAAACAATATTATATTTCTATTTCTAATCCATCATAAGCTAAATATATATTTTTAGGTAATTTTGCTTGAACTTTTTCATGAAATCCTAAAAAATGACTTATATGTGTAATATAAGCTTTTTTTGGATTAATACATTTTATCATTTTTAATGAATTATATAATAAATTACTATTAGTGGGAATAATATTAATATTATACGAAGATCTTCTTAAGATATTTAAAACTAAAATATCTAATCCTTTTAATTTACTTTTTGTAGTAATAGGAATACTACTTGCATCTGTTATATATGCAAAATTATCTATACGAAATCCTAAAATTAGTAATTTACCATGCCATATATATAAAGGAATAATTTCAATATTATCTATAAATACAGGCGTTTCATTTAGTTCATAAATAGAAAGATTAGATCTATTTGATGTGATGATATTTTTATTTTGTTTTTTAAAAATATAATCAAATCTATTTTTAATATGTGTTATCACACGACGTAATCCATAAATTGGTATTGATTTATTATTACAATTTAAAGGACGAATATCATCTAATCCACCTATATGATCTTGATGTTCATGTGTTATAAAAATAGCATCTAATTTTTTATAATTTGTTCTTAACATTTGATAACGAAAATCTGGACTACAATCTATTAAAAATATTTTATTTTTTATTTCTATAATAATAGAACTTCTAAGTCTTTTATCTTTTGCACATTTTGATAAACATACAGGATGTGTTGACCCTATAATTGGGACTCCTTGTGAATTACCAGTTCCTAAAAAAGTAATTTTCATATTAGTTTATAAAATATTGTTGTATAATATTTGTTTTTATTTTATTTCTAATATTTTTTTCACATTTTAAAAATTCTTTTACAGAATCTCTTCCTTGTCCTAAATTAATAGATCCATAACTAAACCAAGATCCATTTTTTGTTATAATTCCTGCATTTACACCAATATCCAAAATTTCACCAATTTTAGAAATTCCTTCTCCATATATTATATCAAATTCCGCAGTTTTAAATGGTGGAGATAATTTATTTTTTACTACTTTTACTTTAGTTCTATTGCCTAAAATATTTTCTCCATTTTTAATATGAACTCCTTTTCTAATATCTAATCTTATCGATGAATAAAATTTTAATGCATTACCACCAGTTGTAACTTCTGGATTTCCATAAACTCCAATTTTTTCTCTTAATTGATTAATAAAAATAAGAATACTTTTTGATTTTCCTATACTAGATATTAATTTTCTTAAAGCTTGTGACATTAATCTAGCTTGTAATCCAATTTTAGATTCACCCATTTCTCCTTCTATTTCACTTTTAGGAGTTAAAGCGGCAACAGAATCTACTACAATTATATCAATTATTCCAGATCTAATTAAATTATCAACAATTTCTAAAGCTTGTTCACCATTATCTGGTTGAGAAATAATTAATTCTTTAATATTAACACCTATTTTTTTTGCATAAATACAATCAAAAGCATGTTCAACATCAATAAATCCTGCAAATCCACCCATTTTTTGAGATTGAGTAATAGCATGTAAAGCTAATGTAGTTTTTCCAGAAGATTCTGGACCAAATATCTCTATAATTCTACCTTTTGGAAATCCTTTAATTCCTAAAGCAATATCTAAACTTAAAGATCCAGAAGATACAATTTCCAAATTTTCCATATGAAAATCACCCAGTTTCATAACTGTTCCTTTTCCATAAGTTTGATCAAATTTTTCTAATACTAATTTTAAGGATTGTTTTTTTTGTTCAAAATTTTTATTCATAATTTGTTATAGCAAAAAATATATAAATCAATATGTAGAAAATGATAATTTTACTTTAAAAATTCAACTTTATTTTTTATAAAAACATAATTATTTTTTAATTATCCATATGGAATATTGTGTTCTTTATAATAATTCATTAAATAATGAATTGCTATAAATCTAGTAATATAATTTTTTGTTATTTTTGGTAGTAAAGAATTTAAAATTTTCCAATTTTCTTGTTTATTATATGCTCTATTTTTTAATATTTTATTAATTTTTTTAGGTCCTATGTTATATGCATATAAAACTAATTCCCAATTTTTAATTTTATCATATAAATATCTAAAATATCTACAAGCTGCTTCTGTTGATTTAATAGGATCTATTCTATCATCATGAATTTGATTCATTTTTAGTCCATATATTTTTCCAGTTTCATACATAAATTGCCACAGGCCTTTAGCTCCCATGATAGAAGTTGCATATGGATTTAAACTAGATTCTAGAATTGCTATATATTTTAATTCTTTTGGTAGATGATGATATTCTAATTTTTTTTCTATCATAGGAAAATAAAAAGTTGCTAAATAAAGCATTTTTCCTATATATTTACTCATTCTTAAATAACTTTCTATTGATGCATGTACCATTGTATTATATTTCAATATTTTTATTTTAGATTGTTTATTTAAATGATTAATTCTAAATTTTAAATTTTTTTCTTCTATATTAGTAATAATTGATTTTTTTTTATTTTTACAAATTTTTTCAAACATGCCTCCCCATAATTTATCTATATTTTTATGTTGATAAGAATTTGGATATTGTTTTATAGAAGCAGTTACATGTTTATATCTTTTAGAAGAAGATATTTTTAATGATAATGATGCTGAATATAAAGTAATAGTTTTTAATAATAAAAGTATAAATAATATAATATTTCTTAATTTTGTTTTCATTATTAGTTAGATATAATAATACTCTTCTAATAAACTAACAGCTAACAGAAAAATCAAAGAAAAAATTATATGATAATTTTTAATATATTATTTATATATAATAATCTAATCTTTGTAAATGTTATTATGTTATATGATAATTAAAATATTATAATACTATTATTTTAACATATTTACTTTTACTATTGTTGATTGAATTTTTATTTTTATCATTAAATTAATTATAGCAAAAATTCTAATTTTTTATTCTTCAAAATGAAAATTTCAATTTTAGTATTATAATTATGATTTTTGATTAAAATTTGAATTTATCATCATTATTATTAGATATTGTTTCTGATTCAGATTTTAATTTATCATTATTATTATTAGATATTGTTTCTGATTCAGATTTTAATTTATCATTATTATTATTAGATATTGTTTCTGATTCAGATTTTAATTTATCATCATTATTATTAGATATTGTTTCTGATTCAGATTTGAATGTATCATCATTATTATTAGATATTGTTTCTGATTCAGATTTTAATTTATTATTATTATTTTCATCATTAGAAGCTTTTTTGAATTCTTTCAATCCTATTCCTAATCCTCTCATTAATTCTGGTATTTTTTTTCCACCAAATAGTAATAAGGCAAGAATAACAATAACAACAATTTCTGCTGTTCCAAATGTTCCAAATAAAGTCAAATTCATATTATTATGAATAATATAAAAAAACAAATATAAATAAATAAAATTATATATTTTGTACAGTGGAATAATCTCCTAAATTTATTTGTTTAGTTTTTTCTGTAAATTTTACATAATTTCCAATTATAGATTTTTTAATATTAATATATTTTAATATTGTATAGTCTTGTATTATAGATTGTTGTATAAAACTATTTTTTATATTTGTAAATTTTCCTATTGATGTATAGGGACCAATAACACTATTTTCAATAAAAACATCTTTTTCAATATAAGATGGAGATATAATTATACTATTCGTTATCATTGATTTTTTATGAATCAATTTTTGTTTTTTAGATTCAATATAAAGAATGGCAGAATTAGAAATAATTGTTTTTTCTGGATCTCCAAAATCCATCCATTGATATACTTCTTTACTAAGAAATGATATTCCTTTTTTTCGCATATTTTCTAATACATCAGTAAATTGATATTCTTGATTATTAGATAATTTATTATCTAACAAATATTTTAATTCATTTTTTAAAATAGAACTATTTTTAAAATAATAAATTCCAATAATAGCTATATTAGAAGTTATTTTTGTTGGTTTTTCTAAAAAATTAGTAATATATCCTGATGAATTGCATTTTACAATTCCAAAATAATAAGGATTTGTAACTTTTTTTGTCCATATAATATTATCTGCATGAATATTTTGAATTAAATATTTTTCTTTATTATAAAATAGAGTGTCAGAAAATGCTATAATAATAGGTCCGGTTAATGATTTATGTGCTTTAAATATAGCATCAGCAGTACCTAATGGTTGATCTTGATAATAAAATTTTATGGATATACCAAAATGTTTAGTAACATTTATTATGTGATGTTCTATTTTATTTTTTTCTGAATGATTAATAATAAAAATAATTTCATCTATAAAATATGGATCAACTATTTCTAATAAAGATTTTATTAATCTATTTAATAATGGTTGTCCTACTATATTAAATAATGGTTTAGGCGTTGTAATAGTTTGTGGGCGCAATCTTGTCCCTTTTCCTGCCATTGGAATTATAATTTTCATATTCCTGTACTGCCAAATCCTTTATTTTTTCTTTTACTTTTACTAAGTGTATAACAGAAAATCCATTTAATTTTTGGTTCTTTATATAAATCTATTATAGCAAGTTTTTCATTAGGATAAATAATAATATTTTTTGAAATCATATTAATCATAATAATTTGTACTTGTTTATAAAAATGTGGTTTTCTATAAATTTTTTTTGCAAAATGAATAACACAAATAATTCCAAAATTAATTAATTGTTTTCTTATTAAGAATATAATTTTATTTGTTATAGACCATTTTAAGTATAAATTTGTAGGTATTAATTTTCTTGCTAAATAATTAATAATAATAGGTTTATTAATATATGCATATAATAAACTATAATTTATAATTTTTTTTTGCATTTATTTAAAATGCTTTTTTTTATTAAAAAAATGATTTTGTTCTAAAAATAAAAATAAAATTAAATATAAAAATTGAAAAAATAATCGATATTTTAAATTTTTACTACAAAATTCAATATATACTATAATAATAGCACAAAATAAATGAATAATTATATTCCAAGTTTTTCTAAAATGTTGAAAAAATAAAAAATATAAAATTATAAGCATAGAACCATAAGATAATAATGTACCCCAAGCAGGAATCATAAAACTATTTTTATAATTAGGAAAACGAATAAAAATTATATTGAATATAAATGTAATAATTACACCAATTATAGATATGTATGTTCCAATAATAGGTTTATCTATAACTTTATAAAAAATAGATAAATTTGTATAAATTCCTAATAATAAATTGCCCATCATTACGATTGGAATAATTGAAATAGCTAAATGATATCTTTTATTAATTAATAATTTGATAATATCAGAAATATTTCCACATATTAAAATATAAAAAATTAATCCAAATAAAATAAATGTATATATTAATTTTTCATAATAATATTCTGCATTATAATCTTTTGATTTTTTAAAAAAAAATGGTTCAACTCCTAATCTAAAAGATTTTAAATATAAAGTCATAAAAGATGCTATTTTATAACATGCTGAATATGCTCCATTTATTGTATCAGAGCCCCATCTTTTAATTAATATTTTATCTAAATTTTCATTAATAGAAAAAGCAATGCTGCTTAACATAATTGGAATTCCATAAATTAACATTTCTTTAGATAATTTGAAATTAAAATTTTTTATTTTAACTTGTTTTATAATAATTGAAAATGTGAATAAAAAATTACTGATAGAAGCAATTAAATTTGAAAAAAATATATATCCTGTTTTATCTGTAAAGGCATTGATAATATTAAATAATAAAAAATACATATTATTTATATGATTATTATTAATATTATTATAACAAAAAAACATATATATGATTAAAAAAGATTGTATTAAAATATTAATCATATTAATTATTGTATATTTTAAAGCCATTTCTTTAGATCTTAACCAGGCCATAGGTAAAATACAAATAGTATCAAAAAATATTATTAAAATAAACATGATTACATATTCTAAATGATTTTTATATCCAATAATATGAATTAAGTATTTTAATAATATTATTGATAATATTAAATAAAATGAAGATATTATAAATTGCATTATTACGGCTGTTGAAAATACTACTTTAGATGTATAGTTTGTTTTAGATTTAAATCTAAAATAGGTATTTTCTAATCCAAAAGATAAAAATGAAATAGCAATAAAAGATAGAGAATACATATCTGTATAAATAGAAAATTCTGAAATTTGTAAATTTTGAGTAAAAAATTTTATAAAAATATAATTTACAATTCTTGGGAAAATACATCCCAATGAATAAATCATAGTTTGAATTGCTAATTTTTTATACACTATAATAATTTATATGAATTAATTATATAATTTTTATATTTTATATAAAATTTTTTATAACAAATTGAGTAATTATAATGAATGATTATCAACTAAATTCAGAAGAATTTCTTAAATACGCTATTAAACATCATAAAATAAATAGTCTTTTGTTAGAACAATATATAAAATTAATGACTCCTTATATTGTTGAAGAAAGAAAATTGAATATAGCACAAATGGATGTATTTTCTAGATTAATGATGGATCGTGTGATATTTCTAGGAACTCATATTAGTGATCAAATAGCTAATATTATTCAGGCTCAATTATTATTTTTACAGTCTTTAGATTCTTCTAAAGACATACAAATTTATATTAATTCACCTGGAGGAGAAGTCCATGCTGGATTAGGTATTTATGATACTATGCAAATTATTGAACCAGATGTTGCAACTATTTGTACTGGAGTTGCAGCATCTATGGCCGCTATTTTACTTTGTGCTGGAGTAAAAAAGAAAAGATCTGGCTTAAAACATTCTAGAATTATGATTCATCAACCAATTGGAGGAACACATGGGCAAGCGTCAGATATAGAAATTACGGTACGTGAAATATTAAAATTAAAAAAAGAATTATATAAAATTATTTCTACACATTCTGGAAGAGATATAAGTAAAATAGAAAAAGATTCTGATAGAGATTATTGGATGACTTCTCAAGAAGCTAAAGAATATGGTATGATTGATGAAATTTTAATTAAAAAAAAACATAAATAGTTAGTGATCACGACAGGATTCGAACCTGTTACCTACTGCTTAGAAGGCAGTTGCTCTATCCATTTGAGCTACGTGACCATTGATGAGATTTATTATTATTTTGTGTCGGGGTAGCAGGATTTGAACCTACGATTTCCTGGTCCCAAACCAGGCGCGATAACCAGACTACGCTATACCCCGTTTATGCTTTATGCGGAGAATGTGGGATTCGAACCCACGCAGTATTTTTGATATACTGACAGTTTAGCAAACTGTTCCGTTAACCACTCCGGCAATTCTCCCACCACTACCAACACTTCAAATTATATATTAGATAATAATCTATTTTCATCATTAATACTTTCTTCTAAACAAATAGTAGATTCAGTTCTAATGACACCTTGAATTTGTCCTATTTGATCAATAATTGTTTTAGCATCTAAAATATCTCTAACAATAATTCTACAGAAAAAATTGTATATACCAGAAGTAATATATAATTGAACAATATTAGGAATTTTTTTG
Source organism: Blattabacterium cuenoti (assembly GCF_014252355.1). GTDB lineage: Bacteria > Bacteroidota > Bacteroidia > Flavobacteriales > Blattabacteriaceae > Blattabacterium > Blattabacterium cuenoti_AD. Next base: position 28,059 of record NZ_CP059217.1, on the reverse strand, counting down.
AGATATTTTTGCACAAATTGTGATTTTTTAGAATCTGATAATATACCAACTAAAATTTTCAGTTTAAATCCTAATGATTCGTAACCTATAATTAATCTACTTCCTCTAATAATTCCAGCATTTTCTAATTTTTTAACTCTTACGTGAATAGTCCCAACAGATAATGGTTTAATTTCTTTACTGATTTGTTTACTGATTTCAGTATATGGCATTCTAGCATTTAAATTTAATTTTTTTACAATAGTATTATCAATTTTATCAGTTCTTAGAATCATTGTTTTATATTTTGAATAAATAAATTTTTTATTAAAACTGTAGTAAAAAATTTGTTTATATTAATTTTTTATTATTATAAATATAAGTAATATTTAGTTTTAATTAAATCTTATTAATAATAATAAAAAATTTAATAATATTTTTATTAATGACATTAAAACAACCAATTATTATTCTAGGAATAGAATCATCATGTGATGATACAGCTGTATCTATTATTAGAAATAGAGAAGTAATATCTAATATTATTATTCATCAAACAATTCATAAAAAATATGGAGGTATTGTTCCAGAATTAGCATCTAGAGAACATGATAAATATTTATTTTCTACTGTAAATAAAGCTATTAAAATCGCTAATATTAAACGATCTCAACTTAATGCTGTGTCTGTCACTATAGGACCAGGATTAATAGGATCTTTATTAGTAGGTTATTCTTTTGCAAAATCATTTTCAATTGGATTAAATATTCCTCTTATTGAGGTTAATCATATACAAGCACATATATTATCACATTTTATACAAAATGCAAATTTAAATAATTCATTCCCAAAATTTCCATTTTTATGTTTAATGATTAGTGGAGCCCATACTCAAATTATTCAAGTAAATGATTTTTTTGATATGAAAATATTAGGATCTACTTTAGATGATGCTGTTGGTGAATCTTTAGATAAGATAGCAAGATTATTTGGATTTACTTATCCTGGAGCTATTTTTTTAGATAAATATTCTAAATTAGGAAATAATAAAAAATTTTCTTTTTCTAAACCTAATGTAAAAGGATTAAATTTTAGTTTTAGTGGCTTAAAAAGTCAAGTTTATAGATTTATTCAATATCAATTAAAAGATAATTCCAATTTTATTAAAAATAATATTCACAGTTTATGTGCATCAATACAAAAAACAATTTCAGAAATTTTAATAGAAAAAATAATATTAGCAATGAAACAAACAAAAATTTTTAGAATTGTATTAGCAGGTGGAGTATCTGCTAATAATGAAATTAGAAAACAATTTTTTTCTTTAAAAAAAAAAAATATAGAAGTATTTATTCCGAAAAAAAAATATACTACTGATAATGGAGCAATGATAGCTCTTGTTGGATTTTTAAAATTTAAGAAAAAAAATTTTGTTACAATTAAACCGTATTCAAAATTTACTACTTTTTTTTAAGTACAATTACAAATTAAATTTCTATCTCCATATCCATCATTAATTCTAGATAATGATGGCCAAAATTTTCTTTCTTTTATCCAATTTAAAGGATAAGCCGCTTTTTCTTTAGAATAAGGATATTCCCATTTTTCATCTATAAAAATATCTATAGGATGAGGTGCATTGGTTAAAACATTATTTGTATGAGAAAACATTCCACATTTAATTTCATCAATTTCTTTGCGTATAGAAATTAAAGTATCTATAAAACGATCTAATTCTTCTTTAGATTCACTTTCAGTAGGTTCAATCATCATACATCCATTTACTGGAAAAGAAATTGTAGGAGCATGATATCCATAATCCATCATTCTTTTTGCTATATCTATTACTTCTATTCCTATACCTTTAAAAGGTCTACAATCTAATATTAATTCATGAGCTACTGTATTATTATCTCCTACATATAATATATTATAAAATTTTTTAATTTTTTCTTTAATATAATTAGCATTTAAAATAGCTATTTCTGTAGATTTTTTTAAACCATCTGGTCCTAATAATCTAATATAAGCATAAGATATAGTTAAAATTAAAGGAGATCCATATGGAGCAGAAGAAATAGTTAATGTTGTATTATGATTATTTTGTTGTTCTTTATGTTTATTGGGATTTAAAGGATGATTAGGAAGAAAAGGTATTAAATGTGAAGCTACACAAATAGGACCCATTCCAGGACCGCCACCACCATGAGGAATAGCAAAAGTTTTATGTAAATTAATATGACATACATCTACTCCTATATTTGATGGTTTAATTAATCCTACTTGTGCATTTAAATTTGCTCCATCCATATAAACTTGACCTCCATTTGTATGAATAGCATATAATATTTCTATTATATTATTTTCGTATACCCCATGAGTAGATGGATAAGTAATCATTAATACAGATAAAACATCTTTATATTTTTTTATTTTATCAAATAAATCATGTTGATCAATAGATCCATTCTTATTCGTATTTATTATAACTATTTTCATTCCAGCCATTTTAGCTGATGCTGGATTAGTTCCATGTGAAGAAGATGGAATTAATGCAACATTTCTATGAGATTCATCGATCGAATTATGAAAATATTTAATAACCATTAATCCAGCATATTCTCCTTGTGCTCCTGAATTAGGTTGTAAAGATATACCATCAAATCCAGTAATTTGTGTTAAATATTTTTTAAAATTATTAATTATTATATTATATCCTTTAGTTTGATTAAATGGAGAAAAAGGATGTATATTCTGCCATTCATTTTTAGTAATTGAATATAATTCTACTGCAGAATTTAATTTCATTGTGCATGATCCTAATGGAATCATTGAATGAGTTAAAGATAAATCTTTTTTTTCTAATCTTTTAATATAACGAATAAGTTCATTTTCTTTATGATATTTTTTAAAAACTATATGATTTAAAAAAGTAGAATTTCTTTTTAAAAAGAAAGGAATTTTATGTTGTGTTATATTATTTGTAATTTTAAATTGTTTTAAATTAATTTTTTTATGTGTAGTTGCTTGATAAAAAATAGATAAAATTCTATATATATCTTTTTGTGATGTTGTTTCATCTAAAGTAATTGTTAATTGTTTTTTATTAGTAATATATCTAAAATTAGTTTTTTTTTGTTCTGCTATTTTTTTAATATCTTTTAAAGAAAATTGAGTATTATCATGTATTTTAATTCTAATTGTATCAAAATAAAATAAATTTTTTTGACTAATATTCTTAATATTATTTAATAGTAAAATTTCTAATTTTTTAGCATAATCATGAATTTTTGTTGCAATCATTTTAAGACCATGATATCCATGATATATAGCATACATAGATGCAATTATAGCAGTAAGTACTTGTGATGTACAAATATTTGATGTTGCTTTTTCTCTTTTAATATGCTGTTCTCTCATCTGTAAAGCCATTCTAAATGCTTTTTTATTTCGATTATCTATAGATTCTCCAATAATTCTTCCTGGAATAAAACGTTGATATTTTATATCAGTTGAAAAAAATGCTGCATGTGGTCCCCCATATCCCATAGGTAATCCAAATGATTGTGTTGTTCCAACTACTACATCTGGTTTATATTGCCATTCACCTGGTGGTAAAAGTAGAGATAATGCTAATAAATCAGCAGTAATAATAGTTGAAATATTATGTATATGTGCATATTTCATAATTTCAGTATAATCATTAATTTTTCCTGAAGCAGATGGATATGATAATAGTATTCCAAATATATTTTTATGTTTATATTTTGTTAAAACTGTATGAGAATCATGAATAATTTTAATTCCTAATCCATGACATCTTGTTTTTAAAACAGAAAAAGTTTGAGGAAAAATATCTTTTGATATAAAAAAATAATAAGATGATTGAATTACTTCTTTTTTTAATTTATATTGATAAAGCATAAACATCGCATCTGCTGATGCGGTGGCTTCATCTAACATAGATGCATTACTAATTGCCATTCCAGTAATATCTGAAATCATAGTTTGAAAATTCATTAATGCTTCTAAACGGCCTTGAGATATTTCAGATTGATAAGGTGTATAAGGCGTATACCAATTGGGATTTTCTAAAATATTTTGTTTAATTACTGATGGCATTATAGTATGTTTATATCCCATTCCTATATAAGATCTATATATTTGATTTTTTTTTCCAATATTATCAATATGATTTAGATATTCATATTCAGAAATTGAATTTGGAATCATTAATTTATTTTTTAACAGAATTTGTTTTGGTATGATTTTATTGATTAAATCTTGAATAGATTCACATTTTAATGTTTGTAACATCTGTTTAACTTCATTACAATATGGACCAATATGTCTGAAAGAAAATTGATTAATAAATTTTGTGTGCATAAACAATGATTTTCCATTTTTTAAGTTATACAAATATTATCATCGTATAAAAAAAATATACATTTATATATGAAAAATGTTATGTAAAAATGAAAATTACTATTATTGGATCTGGAAATGTTGGATTATCATGCGCGACTTTATTAGCTCAACAAAAATTAGCTACACAAATTATATTATTAGATATAAAAGAAAATATATCTAAAGGCAAAAGTTTAGATCTTGCTCAAATGTTACCTTTATTACATTCTGATACTAAAGTATTAGGTATATCTAATAATGAGTTTGATAAAACTAAAAATTCTGATATAACTATTATTACTAGTGGATATCCTAGAACTCCAGGAATGAGTAGAGATGAATTAATCAACATTAATGCACAAATTATTTTATCTGTTACAAAACAATCTATTATTTTTTCACCAAAAACAAAATTTATTATTGTATCTAATCCATTAGATGTTATGACATATGTTAGTTATATCGTTTCTAAAATAGATGCATCTAGAATTATTGGTATGGGTGGAATATTAGATTCAATAAGATATCGTTATTTTTTATCTAAAGAATTACATTGTTCGCCAAGAGATATACACACTGTATTATTAGGAACTCATGGAGATTATATGATACCTTTATATAGATATACATCAGTATCAGGAATTCCTATTCATGAATTAATTTCAAAAGAAAAGAATAATGTTTTAATTGAAAAAACAAAAAAAGGAGGAGAAGAGATAGTAAATTTTTTAGGAACATCTTCTTGGTTAGCCCCTGGCGCATCTATTTTACAAATAGTTGAATCTATTATTAAAGATTCTAAAAGAATTTTATCATGTTCAGTATTTTTAAATGGAGAATATAATTTAAGTAATATATGTTTAGGAGTTCCTATTGTAGTAGGAAAAAATGGAATAGAAAAAATATTGGAATTACATCTTAATAAAGAAGAAAAATTATTATTAATACAATCGGCTAATCAAGTTCAAAATATGATTTGTAAATTAGAATTATTAAATGAATTATAAAATTCTATTTATAGTAGCTCATCCTAATATAAAACAATCTATTTTAAATAGACATATTATAGATTACATAATAATAAAATATAATAAAAATGTTTTAATACGACAATTATATGAATTATATCCAGATTTTAAAATTAATGTAATAGAAGAAATTAAAATAATTCTTTCTGTTCAGTGTATTGTTTTTCAATTTCCTTTTTATTGGTACAGTTATCCATCTCTTTTTAAAGAGTGGAAGGATAAAGTATTTACTGAATTATACACCACAAAAAATTTTTTATCTGGAAAACATTTATTAATATCTATTACTACTGGGGCAGATGAAACATCATTTCATGCTGGAGAAAAAAATAATTTTACTCTTGATGAATTTCTTCGTCCAATACAACAAACTGCTTATATATTTCAAATGATTTATCATGGATATATGCATATTTCTATGCAATCAATATCATCATATAATAAATTTATAATTTTAAACCAACATTCTGATAATATTATTAATAAAATTAAAAAAATCGTGTTAGAAAAATAAATATTTTATTTTTCTATAAATATTAATAATTCTCCTGTGGTATATTGAATTTGTATTTTATTTGTAATAGATTGATTTCTAATACCTATTTGTTTTCCAACTTGAAAAGTTTTTTTTTATAGGATATTTTAAGCCTTCTGCAAATAAATTTTTTACTTTTGTAAATGGAAATAAAGATACTTGTTTATATTTTGGAATGAAAAAAGTTTCTTGTTTTTTAGTAAAAAAATATAAATGATGATTATCATGAAATATAATAGATAATTTATTTTTATATTTTAATGCTGTTGATAAATTACCTAAAAAATGATCTTGTTCTTTTCCACTTGCTCCCCAAACATTAATATTTAAAAATCCTTTTTGATAAATAATTTTTAATGCTTTATCAAAATCCGTATAATTTTGATCTAATGTTTTAATTAATTTATTTTTATATATTTTTATTATATCGTTTTGTTTGATGGAATCAAAATCACCAATGATAAAATCAATTTTTATTTTTTTCTTTTTTAAATAAGAATATGCTCCATCAACAACAAAATTTATTGTTTTATTAAAAAAATTATTAATTTGTTTATTAAAATGTGGAGGGATACCATTCAAAAATATATTTATTTCAGGACCTATATATTTATGTATCATAAATTAAGTATAAAAAATGTTTATTTTAAATATAAAAAATTATATGATTAAAAAAATTTTTTTAATAATTATTTTTTGTTCATTTATTTATTCTTTTTCATTAGAAAAAATAGACGGAATATATGCAATTATAGGTAATGAAATTTTATTAAATTCTGAAAAAGAATCATATTTAAATGATAATCATTCTAATACAAAAACATTTTTTAATTCAAAATTAAATGATTTATTAAATAATAAATTAATTTTATATTATGCTAAACAAGATAAAATATTAAAAAAATATTATAATACACTTTTTTTAAAAGTAAAAAAAAATAATAAAAACAAATTAAATCCAGATATATTACAATTTTATGAGAATAAAATTAAATCTGATTATATAGTGAATGTTTTTTTTGAAAAAAAAATACATAATATTAGTGTTACTCCAAAAGAAGTAAAATATGTTTCTAATAATATAGAAAAATTTTTACATTTTTTACCAAAAAAAATATGTATTTCTTATATAAATTTTAATATAAAAAATATTGTAAATAATAATATTTTAATGATTTTAAAAACAATTAAAAAAAATATCATTAAAAAACATAAATTTCATAATTATTCATTTTTAAATTTAAAAGTAATTAATATAAATCAAGAACATTCTTTACCTAAAAAATTTATAAATGTTATTCATCATTTAGATAAACATAAAATATCTAATATATTTACATATAATTCCAATTTTTATTTTCTAAAAAAAGAAAAAAGAAAAATTAAAATATTTTCTATATTAGTTAATAAGTATTTATTATTTAAAATTACAAATATATCTAATTTTGATAAAAAAGAATTCAATCAACAAAAACAATATTTAAAACAATTCATAGATAATATTCATATTGAAACTAATATTTGGGTTAATGAAAGTGATCTGATAGAAAAAATAAAGAATAAATTAGATTTTTTAAAAATTGGAAAAATATCTCATTTAGATGATTATACAATAAATGGAAAAAAAACATTTTTCTTTGTTAAAAAAATAGATATATTTCCTGGATTATCTTATTCTTTTGATAAAGATTATGAACAATTAAAAGCATTTACAATATATTTAAAACAAAAAATTAAAATGTATAATTGGATATTAAATCATTATCAAAAAACTTATATTAAAATTAATGAATAATATTTATATTTTATTATATAGTTGACTATAATAACCATTTAAAGAAATTAAATAATTATGAGATCCTATTTCAACAATATTACCTTTATTAAGGACTAATATTTTATCAATTTTTTTTAATATTGATATACTATTAGTAATTATAATAAAAGTTTTATTAACAGATAATATATTGATAGCATTAAAGATAATATTTTCTAATTTTAAATCTAAAAATGTAGTTGAATTATCTAATATTAACATAGAATGTGGATGCATTTTTACTCTTAATAAAGAAATTAATTGTTTTTCTCCCATAGATAACATGTTGCCTTGTTCTTTAACTATATAATTATATCCATTAGGTAAAGACGATATAATATGATGTATACCTATATATTTTGCCATGTTTTCTATTTTTTTAATAGTAATTAATGAATCACCTAAAGAAATATTATTAGCAATAGAATCATTAAATAAAAATGGATATTGTGTTACTGTTTTAATATGAAATCTTAAACTATCTAATTCAATATCTTGAATATAATATCCATCAATGATAATATTCCCCTTATTAAGTTCATAATATCTAGAAATTAGATTTATAATAGTAGATTTTCCAGAAGCTGTATTTCCTACTATAGCTATTTTTTCTCCATGTTTAATTTCAAAAGAAATTTTATTTAAAATTATTTTTCCATTAAAAGAATAAAAATATACTTTATCAAAAATAATATGTCCTATAAAATTTTTAATTTTAATAAATTTTTTATTTTTTATTATATTATAATTTAGTATAGAGAAAATTCTTTCCATACCAGTTATTCCTTTTTGTATAATATTAAATCTATCTGCTATTTGACGAAGAGGACGAAATAAAAGATATATAAAAAATATAAAAGCAATAATTTGTCCTGGTTGAATATGTTTAGATTCTATCGCATAATATCCAACATATAAAATCACTAAACTAATTGAAAATGATGGAATTATTTCAACTATTGGAAAATAAATAGAAAAATAAAAAATAGTTTGATTATATATATATTTTAAATTTGTATTTATATATTTAAATTTTAAAAAATTGTCTTGTTCTTTATTAAAAAGTTGAATAATTGACATTCCTAGTATATTTTCGTGTAAAAAACTATTAAAATGTGAAATTGCTTTTCTTTCTTTATGAAACAATATTTTTAATAATTTTTGAAAAATTATTGTAATAGAATACATCATTATAATAGTAATAAGAATGATATAAGATAATTTTTGATGTACTGTATACATCATAATAGCAATTATAATAATTTTTAATATATCTCCCAAAATTAAAAGTAGTCCATCATTAAATATAACTGTAATAGTTTCTATATCAGAAATAAAATAAGATCTTAATTTACCTATTGAATTTGTAATAAAAAAAGTATCTTCTAAAGATAATAATTTATTAAAAAGTAAAATTCTAATTGTTTGAATAATTTTTTGTGCAAGAATATTTGAAATATATAATAATAAAAAATTAAATACACTTTCTAAAAAAATAAATATTAAAATCCATATTAATAAATTTTGTAATCCTAAAATATTTTTATCTATAATATGTATATCTATGACTTTTTGTATTAATTTAGGACGATAAGCAGAAAGAAATGATGTTAAAATAGATAAAGAAATAGTTAAACTTAAAATAAGTTTATGATCTAAACTAAGTTTTATAAATTGAATTAAATAAGATGTATATATTTTTTTATCCATGAAATGGATTAATATAAATATCTTTTGGATAAAGTATTTTAGAAAGAAATAATCCATGTGCAGGGACTTTTGGACTACATAAGCGATTATTTTTAAATTCAATAATTTTAATAAATTTTGTTATACTTATTTCTTGCCTTCCAACGTCAATTATTGTTCCAATAATTGATCTAACCATAGATCTAAGAAATCTATTTGCTTCAATAGTAAAACATAAATATTGTTTTTTTTTTGTCCAAAAAGCACGATATATTTTACATTTATTATTAGTTTTATATAATTCTTTTTTACAAAAAGAACTAAAATCATTATAATGCATTAAAATGTGTGATGCTTGATTTATTATTCTGAAATCAAGTTTATAAAAACAATGCCATAAAATATCATTAAAAAAAGGATTATTTTTATATGTTAAATAATATTGATAAGTTCTACTAATAGCAGAAAATCTTGCATGTATATTATTTTTTACTGGAAAAATATTTTTTACGTAAATAGATTTGGGTAAAAAAATATTTAATCTATGAATCAAATAATATTTTTTAATTTGATTTTCATAATCAAAATGAGCAAACATTTGTTTAGCATGAACTCCAGTATCAGTTCTACCTGCTCCTATTATATTAATAGGAGCTTTTAATAATTTAGATAAACAAAATTCTAATACCCCTTCTATGGATTTATTTGTATTTTTTTGGATTTGCCATCCATGAAAATTTTTTCCATTATAAGATACTTCTATAAAAAATCTCAATATATCATGTAATATTTTATATAACTAATAAATTATTTTTTTTTAGAAGCAATTAATGATATTTCTATATTAGCATTTTTAGGTAATTGAGATACTCCTATAGTTTCTCTAACTGGATAATTGTTATTAAAATATTTAGAATATATTAAATTAATTTTTTCTAAATTATTCATATTTTTTATAAATAAAGAAGTTTTTACAACATTATCAAAATTCATAGATTCTGTAGCAAGAATCATTTTCAAATTTTTCATAATTTGATCTGTTTCTTTTTCTATATTATCAAATATAAATTCTTTGGTATATAAATTGATAGCAATTTGTCCAGATACAAATAAAAAATTATTAATTAATATATAAGTGTTATATGGACCAAAAACTAAATTTTTGTTGATTAACATAATATTTTAACGAATGATTTTTTTTACAATTTTACTAATTTTTTTTTGAGCATCTTGTTCTATTTCTTTTTCTATAGACTTATAAATAGAATTATCTTTCAAATTATTTAAATAAGTTTTACAACTATATTGTGCATATAATTGAATATTTATAAAAGTAATAATAATAAATAAATAATATATTATATTTTTCATATACTAAAATTATATATTTTTTATATAATAATTATATTTTTTTTACTATGATTGTATCTGTACATATTCCTAATAATTCTAATACAGATCTATGAAATATTGGATGATATTTAAGTGGTTGTATTTCACACATAGGTATCAAAATAAATTTTTTAATATGTAATAAAGGATGAGGTATTTGAATAGTTTCACTATTTAAAATCATATTGTCATATAATAAAATCTTAATATCAATAACTTTATTATTATATAATTGTAAAACTGGTTGTTGTATAGAAATTTTTTGTTTTTTTTCTAAAATTGATTCTATATACAAAATTGTTTTTAAAATTTGAATAGGCGATAATTCAGTGTTAATTTGTATAACAATATATATATATAATTGACTTTCAAAAAGAGATGATTTTATAATAATTGTTCCTATTAATTTAGATATTAAATAATATGATTTTTTTATATATTTTTTTTTATTACTACTTAATGATAAAAAAAGAGAATGATTATTCATAATAAAAAATTTATTTTAAAACTAAAAATAAATAACATCGATTTTTAATCCTTTGAATTATTAAGATTTAGAAAAATCTATTTAAATTAAAGATTATATAAATTAATATGGAATGGGTTTAATTAATATTACTAAAAATATTTTTACTCAGGAAATAGCCATTGATTTAGGGACAGCTAATACCCTTATAATGCATCGTAATAAAATTATTGTTGATTTACCATCCATAATAGCAATAGATGTTAGAACTAATAATGTATTAGCAGTAGGTGAAGAAGCTAAAGAAATGCAAGGTAAAACACATAAAAATATTAAAATTTTTAAACCATTAAAAGACGGAGTAATTGCAGATTATCAAGTAGCTGAATTAATGATTAAAGAATTTATTAATAAAATACCAGGAATAAATAAAAAAATTTTTACACCATCTTTAATTATGGTTATATGCATTCCATCTGGAATTACAGAAGTAGAAAAAAGAGCAGTTAAAGATTCTGCTCAACATCTTAATGCAAAAGAAGTTTATTTAATTGAAGAGCCTATGGCTGCGGCTATAGGATCTGGTCTATCTGTTACAAAAGCAGAAGGAAATATGATTATTGATATAGGAGGAGGAACTACAGAATGTGGAGTGATTGCTTTAGGAGGTATTGTTTGTAAAAAATCTATTAAAATAGCTGGAGATGTTTTTACGAATGATATTGCTTATTTTTTAAAAAATAAATATAATTTATATATTGGAGAACGAACTGCAGAAAAAATAAAAATTGATATTGGAGCCGCTATAGAAGATATTGATGATACACCAGATGATATTCATATACAAGGAATAGATTTACCAACTGGTAAACCTAAGGAAATGAATTTATCTTATCAAGAAATAATTCCAGCATTAGATAAATCAATTGTAAGAATTGAAGATGCAGTGATGGAAACATTATCTAATACACCTCCAGAATTAGCTGCTGATATTTATAAAACAGGAATTTATATGGCTGGAGGAGGTTCTCTTTTAAGAGGATTAGATATAAGACTATCTAAAAAAACTGGATTATCTGTTTCTTTAGTAGAAGATCCTCTAAGAGCAGTAGTAAAAGGAACTGGAGTAGCCTTAAAAAATATTGATAAATTTACTTTTTTAATGAAATAGAGTTAATATTTATTATGCGTAATATTTTTCATTTTTTGATAAAATGGAGATTTATTATTTTATTTATTGTTTTAGAATCAATATCTTTATTTTTATCTTTTTCAAAATATTATAATATTGGATCTTCTAATTATATGATTGGCAATATTTCTGAGGCTATGAATAAATTTAGAAATTTTTTTTTATTAGATATAGAAAATAAAAAATTAATAGAAGAAAATGCTAAATTAAAACAAGAGAATTTTTATTCTAAAATAGAAAAATTATCTAAAGATTTTAAAAAAGCGAATTTTAATTATTTACAACAATATAATTATACACCTGTAAAAATTATTAATAATAGTATTAATAATCAAGAAAATTTTATTACTATAAATAAAGGTAGTATAGATGGTATAAAAATAGATATGGGATTAATATTATCTAATGGAATTGCTGGAATTATTATTAAGACATCCCCTCATTTTAGTGTAGCTATTTCATTATTAAATACTCAAATTCATATTAACGCAAGATTAAAAAAAAATAAATATTTTGGAACCATAAGTTGGGATGGTGACAGTTATAAATATGTTATATTATACGATATTCCTAAATATTCCACCTTTTCTAAAGGTGATTTAGTAGAATCAGATGGAAAATCTTCAACCTTTCCCGAAGGGATTCCTATAGGACATGTATCATCATATACTTTTGATGAAGAACATGCAAGTTATATAATTAAAGTAAAATTAATAGAAGATTTTTCAATTTTAGAAAATGCATATGTTGTAAAAAATTTATTTAAACAAGAACGATATAATCTTCAACTAAAAAAGTAATTTTATAGTTCAAAAATTGAACATAATATAATGAATTATATTCAAAGAATTTTATCTTATTTTGTATATATTATATATATTGTTTTTTTACAATTATCAATGTTAAATCCTATATTTTTAGGATTATATTCATATATTTATATTGTATTTATTATACAAATTCCTGTTTATGAAAAAAAATTAATAGTTTTATTATTATCATTTTTAATTGGATGGATAATTGATCAGTATTTGAATACTGGGGGGATGCATGCTTTTTCTTCTACTTTTACTGCTTTTTTTAGATTAAAAATTTTAAAATTTTTTGATGGAAATAATTTTATTTTTAACAAAAATTTTTCTATTTATAAATTATTTTTTATAAAAAAAATATTATTTATATATACTTTAATTATTGTTCACCATGGAATTTTATTTATATTGCAAACTATTCATGGGATATTTTTAAACAAAATTTTTATATTCAAAATAATATTTAGCAGTATTTTTACATTAATATTATGTATGATTTTATTTTTCAAAAAAAATATTTGAAAAAAATACAAAGCTTTTATTTTTTATTAATTTTTATAGGTATTATTTTTATTTTTAGATTATTTTATTTACAAATATATACTGAAAAATATATTTTAAATGCCTTTAATACTTCTATAAAACAAGAAATTATTATACCAGAAAGAGGCAATATTTTTGATAGAAATAATCATTTACTAGTTTTTAATAAATCAATTTATGAATTATTAGTAATACCTATGTTAGTAGATGATAATTTAAATGTTATTGAATTATGTAATTTACTAGGAATAAATGAACATACTTTTTATGAAAATTTAAAAAAAGCAACAGAATATTCAAAATATTTACCTTCTGTTTTTATTCCTTATATTTCAAAAGAAAAATTTGCGTCTATACAAGAAAAATTATATAAATATAAAGGATTTGATTGGATAAAACGTTCACTTAGAGATTATAACGTAGTTACTTCTGCTAATGTTTTAGGATATATAGGAGAAGTTAGTCCAAACATTATTATTAATCAAAAAGAAAACTATTATCAAATAGGTGATTTTATTGGATGGGCTGGGGTAGAAAAATATTATGAAAAAATATTAAGAGGAAAAAAAGGAATTAGATATTGGGTAAAAGATAAAAATGGATGTATTATTGGTAGTTATAATCATAAAAAAAATAATATTAAAGCAATTAGTGGTAATGATATTTCTTTAACTATTGATTGGAAATTACAAAATTATGCTGAAAAATTAATGTTTCAAAAAAAAGGCGCAATAGTGGCTATTAATCCAAAAAATGGAGAAATTTTATCTATAGTTTCTAGTCCAATTAATGATCCAAATGTATTTTTAGATTTTAATAGAAGTAAAGAATTGAAAAAATTAATGCAAAATACTATAGATTATCCATTATTTGATAGAACTACGCAAGCTTGTTATTCTCCAGCATCTACTTTTAAATTATTAACAGAATTAGTTGGTCTTCAAATGGGGGTAGTAAATAAAAAAACTAATTTTGTATGTTATAAAGGATTTAGATTTAAAAATAAAATTATTCATTGTCATTCTGGATTTAATGGAATACCAATTGGAATTGAAACTGCTGTAGCTATTTCTTGTAATAATTATTTTGCACAAGTTTATAAACGTATAATTGAAAAATATCCTAATAATCTAACAAAAGGAGTAAATGAATGGTCAGATATTATTAAAAGTTTTGGGTTTGGAAATTATTTATATAATGATTTAGCTACTGGAGAAAAAGGAATTATACCTAATGGAGAATATTATAATAAAAAATATGGTAAATATAAGTGGAATGCTCTTACAATCATTTCTAATGGAATTGGTCAAGGAGAAATTAATATAACTCCTATTCAATTAGCAAATATGGTTTGTGCAATAGCAAATAAAGGATTTTTTTATACACCACATATAATAAAATATATTAATCATAAACCAATAATTAATTCAAATTATACGACTGCAAAATATACAAAAGTTAATAAAAAATATTTTAATATAATAATCAACGGAATGGAAAAAGTTTTTTCTATTGGAACTGGAAAAAATTTTAAATCTATGAATATTAGAATGGCCGGGAAAACAGGAACTACTCAAAATTTTATTAAAGTGAATAAAAAAATTATATCTCTTCCTGATCATTCAATATGTATTTTATTTGCACCAATAAATAATCCAAAAATAGCAATTTCTGTAATTATAGAAAATGGAGGTTATGGAGCTAAATGGGCTGGCCCAATAGCTAGTTTAGTCGCTGAAAAATATATTAATACTTATGTTAAAAGGCAAGCATTAGAAAATAAAATGTTAAATAATGGATTACAAAAAATATATACTCATATAGCACAACTTAAAAATTATACTAATAATAAAATTGATAAAAAGAAATAATAATTTTTTTGGTAATGTAGATAAATACATTATTTTAATTTATATTATTATAATATCTTTTGGATATCTAAATCTTTATTCCGTTTCTTGTGAAAAATCAGAAAAACAATTAATATGGATTATTTTTAGTTTAGCATGTGTATTTATTATTTTTATTATTAAACCAATATATTATAAAAATCTTTCTCCATATTTTTTTTTATTTACATTAATTTTATTGATTGGAGTATTATTTTTTGGAAAAAATATCAACGGATCTAGATCTTGGTATGTGATAGGTCCTATTAATTTTCAACCTGCAGAATTTGCTAAAATTTCTACTTCATTAATAATAGCTTATTTATTGTGTAAATACAATGTTAAAATATATAATAACAAAATATGGATATATACATTATTAATAATATTAATTCCTACTATATTAATTTTTTTTCAACCTGATCCAGGTACTTCAATTGTTTTTATTTCTTTTATTCTTACTTTATATAGAGAAGGGTTATCTATATTATTTATAATATATTTATTAATTTTAATGATAATTTTTACATTATCATTAAATATTTCTTACTATATAATCATTTCATTTTTATTATTAATATTTAGTATTATATTTTTAATTATGAAAAGACATGTATTAAAAAATTTATTAGTTTATATTTTTTGTTTTTTGACTTGTTTTTTGAGTATATTAATTTTTCCATTTTTTTATAAAAATGTTGTAAAACAACATCATAAAGATAGAATTAACATTTTATTTAAAAATGAATTTGATAGACAATATAGAGAAAATATTGGATATAATTTACTATATTCAAAAACTGCTATAGGTTCAGGAAAATTATTTGGAAAAGGATATAGAAAAGGTATAATTACAAAAGGAAAATTTGTTCCAGAACAAGATACAGATTATATTTTTTGTACTGTTGGAGAAGAATGGGGGTTTGTAGGAAGTGTAATATTAATATTATTTTATTTATTATTTATTAGTAGGATATATTGTTTATCAGAACGACAAAAAAATGTATTTGTAAGAATTTTTGGATTTTCTGTTGGAAATATTTTTCTTATACATTTTTTAATTAATATTGGAATGGTGATGGGGTTATTTCCAACAATAGGAATTGTTCTTCCATTTTTTAGTTATGGAGGATCTTCATTTTGGTCATTTACTATTTTACTTTTTATTTTGATACGTTTAGATGCTTTTGATAAAACACAATTAATTTAAATATTGATTTGATTTATTTTAGTAATTGTTGTAAATTTAAACAATGATATGGGACTGATTTTTGGATTAGACATAAAGATGATTAATAAAAGATAAGCATATCGTGTTACGTAAGGTTTTACACGTAAAAACAACGTTACAAATAATATATAAATGGCGAAACACAATACGCTTTTGCTGCTTAATAATATTATAATATTATAGCACTATCTGTTTGACAGAAGCAAAATATCTTTAATAGAAATTTCCTTATATTTCTATAAATAAGATACTTAATAATATAATAAGGATAAAGATAATAAATGATTCTTATATTATCTTTATTATTATGGAATCTAATATTAATTTTGATATCCAAAAATCAATATTAATATGAAAAAATTCCTTTTGGATAAGTATGTAGAACCCTTTTTTTAATTCTTTTTGGACGCGGGTTCAAATCCCGCCAGTTCCACTAATTAAATGATTGAAAATAATATTTGAATATTAATCCATATTTTTTATATAATTATCAAATTTTTTTTTGCAGTTTTTTTTCAGGAATTTTATTAGGATTAGGTTGGCCAACCTATGGAAATCCATTTTATTTATTTATAGGATTTATTCCTCTATTATATGTAGAGAACTATTTATTTAATTATGCTACTAATTATTCTAGCAAAGTTTTTTGTTTTTCTTTTATTACTTTTTTAATTTGGAATGCTATTGCTACTAGTTGGTTATCTAATGCAAAAAAACCTAATGGAGAATCTGCATGGTTAATTACATATTTAATCCCAATTTTTTTAAATTCTATATGTATGTCTTCTGTTTTTTTATTGTATTCATATATTAAAAAATATTTTAATGATGAAAGAATATGTCAATTATTTTTAGTATGTTTATGGATTTTATTTGAAAAAATACATTTAGAATGGGATTTATCTTGGCCATGGTTAAATTTAGGCAATGGATTTGCTAATTATATAAAATATATTCAATGGTATGAATATACAGGAATTTTAGGTGGAACAGTATGGATATGGATTGTAAATATAGGATTATTAAATTCTATTATAAAATTTCAATATTCTAGACAAAAATTATGTTTTTATAACAATATATCTTATAATATATATATCATTATATTTGTTATTATAATATCAAATTATATATATTTTAATTATGATAAATTACATAAAAAAATACAAGAAAATAAATTTATTAATGTATTAATATTACAGCCTAATATTGATCCATATTATAAAAAATATAATATATCAACAAATACATTAATTGCTCACTTACAAAAGTTAATTAATAAAAAATTAATTAATTATAATAATAATGTTTATACAAATAATCTTTATATTATTGCACCTGAAACAACATTACCTGGAAATGACACCAAAATTTCTATTGAAAATTTAGAAAAAAATCACATTATTTATTATTTAAAACAATATTTACATCAAAATTCATATACGTCATTTATTACAGGAATAGAATTATATTCAATTTCTGACAAAAAATATAGGAAAAGCTCAAATAAATTTTTTTTGGATAAAAAACGAAATCAAATAAAATGGATAGATATATTTAATTCTGCAATTTATATAACTTCAAATTCAAAAAAAATTCAAATTCATCATAAATCTAAATTGGTTCCTGCAGTAGAAACATTTCCATATAAAAAATTTTTATTTCCAATTTTAGGAAAAATATTACTTAATTTTGGTGGAACTGTTTTAGAACATAGTATAGAAACCAATCCAATTAGTTTTTTTGATAAACAATCTGGAATTAAAATAGCATCTATTATTTGTTATGAATCTGTTTTTGGTGAATATGTATCTAAATTTTTTAAAAAAACAAATTCCAATTTAATGGTTATTATTACTAACGATGGATGGTGGGGGATTTCACAAGGGTATAAACAACATTTATCTTATGCAAGACTTAGAGCAATTGAAAATAGAAAATGTATAGCAAGATCCGCAAATACTGGAGTTTCTTGTTTTATTAATGAAACAGGTGATATTATTGATTTTTTACCATATGGAAAAGAAGGTGCATTATTGAATAAAATTCAAATTAATAATAAAAAAACTTTTTATATAAAATATGGAGATTTTATTGCAACAATAAGTTTATTTACGTTAATTATAATTATTGTTTATTCTATACTTTTTCAAGTTTTTATTATAAACTTTATTTAAAAATTAATAATTATTTATTGTTTTATAAGAAAGATCAAGATAATTAATAATATCCTCTGCTATTATAGATTCTTCACTGTGATTGAATGCAGCTAGATCACCTGATAATCCATGAAGATATACTCCAAATATACATGCTTCTTTTTGAGAATATCCTTGAGATAATAATGAAGTAATAATTCCACTTAAAACATCTCCAGTACCTGCTGTTGCCATTCCTGGATTTCCAGTACTATTAAAATATAAATCTCCATCAGGAGTAGATATTATAGAATGTGCTCCTTTTAATACACAAAAAATTTTATTTTTTTGAGAAAAATGTTTTAAAATTTCTAATTTATGATAATCATTTTTCCATGATCCACATAATTTATAAAATTCTTTTGGATGTGGAGTAATAATTGTATTTTTTGGAATAAAATTTAAAAAATTTAATTGATTAGATAATATATTAAGAGCATCAGCATCAATAACTATAGGAATTTTTCCATATTTTTTTTGATATAATAAAAAACTTTTAACTGCATTAGATGTTTGTTCATTTTTATCACCGATTCCCATACCTATTCCTATTGAATTTACTTTGAAAGATAATGGAATTTTTTGTATAAAAAAATTATTATTATCTGTTTGTACTATTGCTTCTGGAATAAATTGTTGCAAAATTTGATATCCACAACGTGGAATATATACACTTAATTTTCCAATTCCAGTCTTGAAACTTGCTTTTGATGCAAGAGCCATAGATCCTATCATTCCATATGATCCTCCAATTAGTAGTCCATGTCCATAAGTTCCTTTATGTGTAAATTTTTTCCGTTTTTTCTTATATATTTTACAAATTATTTTTTTATCAATAAAAAAATAATTTGTAATTATATTATGAACATAATTATCTTTCCATCCAATATTTAATAAATACCATGTTCCAATATAATCTGAATAGTCAGGTAAAAAAAATGATAATTTTGGAAAATGAAAAGTTAATGTATAAGTAGCTTTAATAATAGTTACATTATTATCTTCTTTTTTCATTAATAATCCAGATGGAATATCAATAGATATTACAATTCTAAATTGTTGATTATTAATATAATTAAAAAAAGATATCCAATATGTACTTATTATTGGTCTATTAAATCCAATACCAAAGATTGCATCAATTAATAAAATATCATATGTATGATTAAATATAGGAAATTTTTGATATTTATCGATATATTTTATTTTAATACCATATTTAGTAATTTTTTTTTTTTGAATTAAAAATTCATTAGATGCATTATTAGCAATATTCACTATGTATATAGTAATATTATAATATCCATATAAATATAATTTTTTAGCTAAAGTTATACCATCTCCACCATTTTTTCCTTTACCTGCTAATATTATAATATTTTTTAATGTATTAAATAATAATTGTTTATGATTGATAATCCAATTCAAACATGATGTAGCAGCTCTTTCTATTAAATCAATAGAAGAAATATGTTCGTTATCAATACAAGTTTGTTCTAATTTTTTAATTTGAGATGAAGAAAGAATTTTCATTTTTTAAAATGAATTTATTATTTTTATCTTAAAAAATAAAATATAAAATAACAAATTTAGATGGCCGAGTATAATTTGACCCTTCCAGCTATGGGTGAAAGTATAGCTGAGGCTACTATCATTCGTTGGTTAAAAAAAGAAGGAGATACTATTAAAAAAGAAGATTTGTTAGTAGAAATAGCTACAGATAAAATAGATTCAGAAATTTATTCTCCTATTAATGGAAAATTAAAAAAAATATTATTTACTACTAATCAAGTAGTGCAAGTTGGATCTTATATTGCAATTTTAGAAATTGAAAGTAAAGACGAATTAAATATGAATCGTTTTTATTCTCCATTTGTTCGATTGATTGCTCAGAAAACAGGACTAAGTTTGTATGAATTAAATTCTATTCCTGGAACAGGACAAAATAATAGGTTAACTAAAACAGATATAGTAAAATATATTAAATCAAAGCAAAATCATTTAATTTCTTATTCCAAATCAAATTTGACTTCTATTATTATGGAAGACAATAAAGAAAAATATGAAAAAATTATTGAAATGGATAGAATTCGACAAATTACTTCAATAAATATGATTGAAAGTAAAAAAATATCTGCTCATGTTACTTCTTTTGTAGAAGCAGATGTAACTAATATAGTGAAATGGAGAAATAAAATAAAAGATTCTTTTCAAAAAAGGACTGGAGAAAAATTAACTTTAATGTCAGTTTTTGTAGAATGTGTAGTGAAAGCGATTAAAGACCATCCAATGATTAATATTTCGGTTAATGGAAATAAAATAATAAAAAAAAAAAATATCCATATAGGATTAGCTACTGCATTAACAAATGGAACTATTATTGTTCCTGTTATTAAATATGCAGATTCTTACAGTTTAGGAGGATTAATAAAAATTATTAATGATTTAATCAAAAGAGCAAGATCTAATCATTTGAATCCAGAAGAAATACAAGGAGGCACATATACAATCAGTAATATTGGAAGTTTTGGCAATTTATTTGGAACTCCTATTATTCATCAACCTCAAGTAGCTATTATGGCAATAGGATTGATCCAAAAAAAATTATCAATTATAGAAACTCCTAATGGCGATTTTATTGGAATAAGACATAAAATTTATTTATCTCATTCTTATGATCATCGTGTGATAGATGGCGTATTAGGGGGGGGATTTGCTAAAACAGTAGCTGTTTATTTAGAAAAATTTAATTGTTACAATACTAAAATAGTATGATATATTTTGATGTTTTAATAGAAATACCTAAAGGTAGTAGAAATAAATATGAATTTGATAAAATTCATAATAAAATGAGATTAGATAGAGTCTTACATTCTGCTATGTTTTATCCTAGAGATTATGGGTTTATTCCCAAAACTCTGGCAAAAGATGGAGATCCATTAGATGTATTAGTATTTTTAACAGAACCTACGATACCAGGATGTTTAATTAAAGTTAAACCAATAGGGATCTTTTTTATGAAAGATGAAAAAGGAGATGATGAAAAAATTATTTGTGTTCCTATTTCAGATCCACATTATAATCATATTCAAGATATTGATGATATATCTAATCATGATAAAAAGGAAATTGAACATTTTTTTTCGGTTTATAAGGATTTAGAATATAAAAAAGTAATAATAGGTGATTGGAAATCTAAAGAAATTGCTATTTTAATTTATAAAGAATCCGTTATTAGATATAATAAAAAACAATTATCATAAGTGTAATTCTTTTATTTTTTCTGCTGTTAAAAAAGAAGGAGAATTTGTCATTATATCTTGTCCATAATTGTTTTTTGGAAATGGAATAACATTTTTCATATTATCTATTTCACCTAACATAACAGCTATTAATCGATCTAATCCAAATGCAATTCCACCATGAGGTGGAGTTCCATATTGAAAGGATTTAATAAAAAATCCAAATTCAGATTCAATATCTGTATTTGATAACCCTAAATATTGAAAAATTTTTTTTTGTAATTTTTGATTATGAATTCTTATAGATCCACTACCAATTTCAACTCCATTAATAACTAAATCATAAGATTGAGAGAGAATATTATTTAAATTATTGGTAATATTATTATTTAATAATAAAACAATATCTTTTTGTTTTGGACTTGTAAAAGGATGATGAAATGATGTATACTTCTGTTTTTCTATATCCCATGTAAAAAGTGGATAATCTATAATCCATAATGGTTTAAAAATATTACATTTATTAATATTTACAATATGATATATTTTTTTTTGAATTAATGGTAATATTTTCATTATGTGATTTTGTTTTCCACAAATAATAAATAAGATATCTTCAGGTTGTAATTCAAAATATTTAATAAGTTGTATTAAAATTTTATTATGCAATGTAATTTTCCATTTTTCTTTTGGAAAGAAAAATGTTTTATTTTTAAGATATTTTATCCAAAGAACATTATCAATCACATTATTATAATTTTTAATATATTGTAAAATATACTCAATTTGACTATTATTAAGATGAAAATAATTTGGAATATTAATTCCTATTATAAAGTCTTTTTTTAAATACTTAATATGATTTTGTAATAGTTTAGTGATTATCCTAAGATCTGGGTTATTTGTTCCATATATTTGCAAAACATCATAATATGTCATTTTTTTAAATGTATTTAATTCTATATTTTTCATTTTTTTAAACAAATGTTTAATAAAATGCTCAAAAAATAATAATATATCATCAAATTCTATAAAAGACATTTCACAATCTATTTGAGTAAATTCTATCTGTCTATCTGAACGTGGATCTTCATCACGAAAACATTTTACAATTTGAAAATATTTATCTATTCCACCAATCATTAATAATTGTTTGAATAATTGAGGAGATTGAGGAAGATGATAAAATTTTTTAGGTAGTATTCTAGAAGGAACTACAAAATTTCTTGCTCCTTCAGATGTTGAATTAATCAATATTGGTGTTTCTATTTCTAGAAAATTATTTTTAGACATAAAATTTCTTATTTCTAAAGAAATTTTATGTCTAAAAATTAAATTATTCTTAATAGGAGCTCTTCTAATATCTAAATATCTATATTTCATTCTATTTTCTTCATTTCCATCCGTTTTATTTTCTATTGTAAAAGGAAGTTGAGCAGAATGATTTAATATTTCTAATTTAGATATTAAAATTTCTATTTTTCCAGTTGATAAATTATAATTTATAGACTTTCTTTTTTTTACTTCTCCATGCACTCTTATTAAAAATTCTTTTTCTATATTAGCAATTGTATTTTGTAATTTGTTTTTTAATACAGTTAATTGTATAATACCATAATAATCTCTCAAATCTATAAATATTAATGATCCTAAATCTCGTAATTTTTGGATCCATCCAGATAAAATTACTACTTTGCCTATATCTTCGATTCTAAGTTCTTCGCAATTATGTGTTCTATAAATCATAAATCATTAATTTTATTTAGAGTATTTTTGATATACTTCAATAATATCACCATTTTGTATATCATTATAATCTTTAATTATAACACCACATTCATATCCTTTTGATACCTCTTTAACATCTTTTTTAAATCGTTTTAATGAAATTAATTCTCCAGTATAAATTACAATACCATTTCTAATTAATCTAATTGTTGATGTACGAATTAATTTTCCTTCTGTAACGATACATCCAGCGATAATTCCTAATTTAGGAATATTAAACATATCTCTAACTTCTGCATTTCCTAAAATTTTTTCTTTTATTTCAGTGGATAACATTCCTTTTATTGCTTCTTGAAAATCATTAATTACATCATATATAATAGAATAAATTCGTATTTCTATATTTTCTTTTTTTATTATATGATTGATCCCATGAGTAGGACGAACGTTAAATCCGATAATTATTGCATCTGAGGCACTTGCTAACAAAATATCAGATTCTGTAATAGAACCTACACCTTTATGAATGATATTGATCATAATATTTTTAGTAGATAATTTTTCTAATGAATCAGAAATTGCTTCTACAGATCCATCTACATCTCCTTTAAGTAAAATTTTTAACTCTTTAAAATTGCCTAATGCAATTCTTCTACCTATATCGTCTAATGTTAAATGTTTTTGAGATCTTATATTTTGTTCTCTTTGTAATTGTTCTCTTCTAGTAGCTAATTGTTTTGCAAATTTTTCATCTAAAAATACTTTAAATTTATCTCCAGATGAAGGAGTCCCGTTTAATCCTAATATAGTAACTGGTTGAGATGGTACAGCAGATGAAATACTTTTTCCACGTTCGTCTAAAATATTTTTTACTTTTCCATGATGAAATCCTGCTAATACATAATCTCCGATTTTTAAAGTTCCATTTTGTACTAAAATAGTTGTTACATAACCTCTTCCTTTATCTAAAGAAGCTTCGATAATTGTACCTGTAGCCATTTTTTTTGGATTAGCTTTTAATTCTAAAAGTTCAGCTATTAATAATACTTTTTCTAATAATTGATCAATTCCAGTCCCTAATTTTGCAGATATTTCTTGTGAAGGATATTTTCCACCCCATTCTTCTACCAATAAATTAATATTAGCTAATTGTTCTCGTATTTTATTTGTATTAGATTCTGATTTATCAATTTTATTGAATGCAAATATAATAGGAACATTTGCAGCTTGAGCATGACTGATAGCTTCTTTTGTTTGTAACATAACTTGATCATCAGATGCAATCATAATAATTGCAATATCTGTAATTTGAGCTCCTCTTGCTCTCATTGCTGTAAATGCTTCATGACCAGGTGTATCTAAAAAAGTTATACTATAATTATTTTTATATTTTACATTATAAGCTGATATATGTTGAGTAATACCTCCATATTCTCCTGCAATAACATTAGTTTGTCGTATATAATCTAATAAAGATGTTTTTCCATGATCTACATGCCCCATTACGGTAATAATTGGAGGTCTTGTTATTAAATCTTGTTCTGTAGTATTATCAATAATATCTTCTTGTTGTTGTATAGATTCTTCTAAATCTATTCCTACAAATTCTACATTATATCCAAATTCATCTGCAACTAAAGTAATAATTTCAGCATCTAATCTTTGATTCATTGTAACCATAATACCTAAAGACATACAAGCAACAATTATATCTGCAGGATTAACTTTCATCATAGATGATAATTCATTAACAGTAGTAAATTCAGCTAATTTTATAGATTTTTCTGTATTATTATTATCTTTTAATAAATTATTTTTTTCTTTTTTTTGTAATTTTTTTTCTTTTTTAATTTTTGATGATTTTGATTTAATATTTCTTGATGATAATTTTTCTAATGTTTCTTTAATTTGTTTATTGACTACTTTATCAGTAATTTCAAATTTTATTTTATTATTTTTTATTCTGTGTTTATCGAATTTGTATGAATAATGTTTTTTATTATTATTTAATTGTTTACTTTTTTTGATATCATCAATTAAAATTTCTTTTTTAATTCTTTTTCGTTTTGTTTTAATTTTTACTTTAGTTTTTTTCTTTTCAAATTGAGATAAATCAATTCTATCTCCAGTTAACATAACACCATCTAATTTTTGATAAACTGTGTCTATATGTTCTGGTTTTTTTTTATGTTTTTTTTCTATTATTCGAGAATTATTAGTATGTATTTCTAATTTAGAAATATCTTTAGTTCTTTCTTGTTTTTCTTTATCATATTGATTAATATCTATTTTTCCTAATTTTTTAAATTTTATAAAATGATTTATTTTAGCACGAATAATTTTAGGTTGAGATTTTGATAATTCTTTTTGAATTTTTTTAGTTTCTAATTTTTTTTTTAAAAAAATTTTTTCATAATTATCTCTAATTGTTTTTTGAGATTGAAATTTTTTAACTAAAATTTGATAAATTTTGTCTTCAATTTTAGAATTAGGATTATTTTCTATTTTAATGCCTTTTTTTTTCAAAAAATCAAGCACTCTTTGTAAAGAGATATTTAATTTAGTTAATACTGTTTTTAATCGTATTTTATGAGTCATAATAACAAAACCAATTTAATGTTATAATAATAAGTGAGTTAAAATTTATTTTTTATATATTTTTATTATTTAATTCTTTTCTTCTTCAAATTCTTTTTTTAATATATTAACTACATTAGTAATAATTTTTTCTTCTAATTTAGTTTGTATCATAAGATCATGTATATTACAATTCAAAATTGATTTTGCTGTATTTAAACCTGCTAAATAAAATTTATTGATAATTTGTGGTTCTATTTCATCAGAAAATTCTGTTAATTCAACATCATCTTCATAATATGATTCTCGTAATATATTAATTTTATATCCAGTTAATTGACTAGCTAATCTAATATTTTGCCCACCTTTTCCAATAGCTTTAGAGATTTCGTCTAATTTTACATATACATTAACATACTTTTTATCTTCATTAATTTCCATCATAGAAACCTTAGCAGGATTTAAGGATCTTGTTATATATAATTGAATATTAGATGTATAATTAATAACATCTATATTTTCATTTTTTAATTCTCTAACAATTGGATGAATTCTAGAACCTTTCATTCCAACACAAGCACCTACGGGATCTACACGATTATCGTAAGATTCTACAGCTATTTTTGCTTTTTCTCCTGGAATACGTGCTACTTTTTTTATTGTAATTAATCCATCAGAGACTTCAGGAATTTCTAATTTGAAAAGTTCTTCTAAAAACTTTTCATCTGTTCTAGTAATAATAGCAAAAGGTTTACTATCTTTCCATTCTACTTTTTTCAATAAACCTCTAATAGGATCTCCTTTTCTAAAAAAATCTGTTGGAATTTGTTCCTGTTTAGGAAGAACTAATTCGTTTTGTTCTTCATCTTTCATGATAATTTGTTTAGGTAAAACATGATACACTTCGGCATTTATAATTTCTCCTATTTTTTTTTTGAATTTATTATAAGTATTAGTGTTATCATATTCATTAATTTTTGATAATAAATTTTGTTTTAATGCAAGAATAGATCTTCTTCCTAAAGATTGTAGTTCAACTTGTTCTGAAACTTCTTCTCCAATTTCAAAATCTATTTCTATTTTTCTAGCTTTAGACAACTCTATTTCTTGATTAATATTTTTTAATTCTCCATCTTTCACTACTTTTCTATTTCTCCATATTTCTAAATCACCTTGTTCTGGATTCACTATAATATCATAATTTTTAGATGAATCATATTTTTTTTTCAAAACACTTCTTATAGAATCTTCTATAATTGCAATTAAACTGACTTGATCTATTTTTTTTTCGTACTTAAAATTTGAAAAAGAGTCTATTAAAGCTTCATTATTCAT